>NZ_JAAHIE010000275.1:0-9573 GCF_010671945.1 Moorena sp. SIO4E2 | reverse complement strand
AATTGAAGAACGTTTAGTAACTCGTTGTCAGCTACTCCAAAGCATGACCTCAGAGATTAAAAATTTAACTAATTATCATTGGTTAACTTATGACTAACTTTTATAAGCTTTTATAAACCGGATTTAGTATGAGCCAATACACTGGGTTTGTCCATGATTCAATTCGATTACTATAGCGCTAGCTTAAGTTTGAAATTAAATCTAATCAATCTATACAACCCTTAACTCCTCTAAAAGGGTAGCGCTAGTAAAACTTGATCACCAAATTTTACAAAACTATAACGCTATATAAACTAACTAAAAAATAGCGCTAGATAATTTTTGACTTGACTAAGTATAGCGCTATTTAAAAAATAAAACCAATGACTTGATTTATCCCTTAAGCCTTGACTAAATATAGCGCTATAGTAAAGCATCCATGAATCCCACAATATAGTTAGCGCTATAGTATAACCCTCAACCATAATCATCCCATATAGTACTTACCACACCTAAAAGAGTAGCGCTATTTAAATTCCCGGTATCAATTTGTAAATTTTTGTAAAAATTTTGCACAAACACAAATAATGTGTTAAATTAAGTATAGCGCTAATTAAAGGAGCAAAAAAAATGACAGTGGTCGGAACTACCCAAGCAGCTTTTCTTCTAGGGATTTGTGTCCAACGAGTCCGTCAACTTCTGAAAAATGGCAGAATTAAGGGCGCTCAAAAAGTTGGCAGATTTTGGCAAATTCCCTTATTTAATGGCTTGCCCAAGGTCAGTCCCGGTCGCCGTGGACCAAAGGGAACCTGGAGAAGAGGTTTCCAAAAGGTGGCCACTTACGTTCATGTCAACCAGAACGTGATTAGGCAAAATAAAAAGAACAACACCTACGAGCCTGTACTAACCGTCAAACAAGGCAACCGCAACACCTACGGTCATTATGTGGAAATCAAAGGACCGTCTCGGCTAGTTTATCAACCTAATTGTCCCAAGGATTGTGGAGCTACAGTGTGGCTGGAAGTTGATCCTTCTGTGGAAATTTTGACCAAACTTTTTGGCTAGTGGGACTTTACTATTTTCGGGTCTGTTTAGGGGAACTAGCGGTGAATCGTTCTCCCAATCTGGGGTGAGCGCTCATGTGAGTGTAAGATTGTGTCAAACTTTATTGGCGCTGATTGCTTTTAAGACCTTCAAAATTGCTGCCTTCTCCCTTAAAAGGATAAGCAGGATAAGCAAAGTACCTCACCCAATTAAAAACTGCTATATTATTTACTTATATAAGTATACCTGCGGAATGTAGGATAGAGTTTCATCAGCAATCTTGATCTATATAAAAATTTATTTGGGATAGAAAGAGAGACGCTTCTTATATCAATAACTTGGGAACTGCTTATAAAGTTATTTTTTGTCGTTTTATTGAAATTACCACTGGCTCCCTGATGATTGAATCTGAAAGACCAACACCAGGAATTTCCACCAGAGCAGACGGAGATGGTGATACCGGTAGCATTACTATCGATGTGACTGGCGATGTAGTCCTTAAAAAGCAAGGTACCATTCAAACATAACAACGTAATCAAAGAAAGGGTCGTCCTAGAGATATATTATTAAAGGCCGATGGTAATGTTACCCTTGCCGATAACAGTAGAATTCAAATCGAAAATAAAGGGGATAGATATGCAGGTAAAATAACCATCTTGGCTGGGGGAGCAGTTGAAGTTAGATTCGGCAGCAAAATTGAGAATACCAATGACACAAAAGCGAAAGGAGCGAGCGAAGACATTGAGATCAAAGCTAAGTCCTTATTGCTTGATGCTCGCAATCCGAGCAATCCTGAATCTAAGAGAGGTCGAGCTCGAATTGCTGCTGGAACCAATTCAAAACCTGGAGGTAATGCTGGTTCGATAGATATCCGTGTCGGGTCACTGAGGATGATCGGATTTAAAACCGATAAAGGAGCTAATTCCGGTGATGGTATAAGTAGTAATACATCAGGAAATGGAAACGCGGGCAAGATCACAATCATGGTAGAAGGAGACTTCATCATGACAGACCGAGCCCAAATTGGAGCAAGATCCAACAGTAGAAGCGCGAAAGGGGATGCTAACGATATAATCATTGAAGCTGGATCACTGTTCTTAAGCAAGAGAAGCTTTATTACTAGTCAAGTTAGGTCGAACAGTAAGGGAAATCCTGGCAATATCACGATAACGGCTAAGGATAAGATTGAGATTACCAACAGCGACATCAAAACTGTGGTAAGTGATAACGCGGGAAACCCAGAGAGCGCGAAAAAAAACCCAGGAGGCGTTGGTAATATTACCATTACAGCTCACTCTCTATCCCTCAAAGATGGGAAATTAGAAGCTTTGAATCAGGGCAAAATACCAGCAAGTGATATTACAGTCAATGCTACCGATTTTGTGAAGATTTCTGGGCTTAAAAGGCTCAGTGGCATATTCACCGAAACTAAACTAGGAACTCAGGGTGTTAGAGACAATAAGTCTCAAGGAGGAAGAATTGAGATCACGACAGGTAAATTAACCGTATCAAATGATTCATTTGTAAGTACTCGCGGTATCGGGGGAGTTCCAGGCGGTGATATCATAATCGAGGCTAAGGAAGTAGAAGTCACCCAAGGTGGACAAATTCTTGCTAATGCCTTGAATACTAATGCCTTGAATACTATCCCTTTTGAGGTAGTAGAGCTGGTTGACTGACAAAACTTCCAGAATGCTTGTCCGATGGGGGCTATAGCGTTTATAGCCATCAGACCGTGAAAAGCTTATAAGCGCGGTAGTTGTGGTCGCGAGTTCACCGGCTCGATTCACCTGTTAAACAACAGATACCGAATAGGCTTTTTCCTTGGAGCCGAAAAAGTTTATAGAGAAAGGGATTTGGGGCTTTATTCCCAACTTTTGTCAGTCAACCAGGGTCAAAACGTTTTGATGATTGCTTCAAAACCAAACACTAAAAAAAGTAATTTAAACATTATTTTGGGGTATCATTAGGGATAATAGAATAGTAGCATTAACAACCCATTTATAAAATTCCAATATATTTGGAGGAATAATTCTATGAAAGTTGATGTTGCACAAGATCTGTACCCTTCTAGGGGAGACAATAGTGGATTTATTAAAAGAAAAGAGCCAATCATTTATGGTACTATTGAACAATTTGAAAATGCTCAACTTGATAACAAAGAAGTTACTTTTTATAAAAAAAATGGGTACTTGATTATTGAAAATCAGTTATCTTTTCATGAATTAAATAATTTAAAAAATGAAGCTAAAAAAATAAAAAAAAATTCCTTAGAAGAATCTGAAAATCCAGAAATTATTAGAGAGATAGACTCTAAAATCGTAAGGTCTGTATTTAATATTCATAAAACTAATGAAATATTTAAAAAACTCTGTTACAGTCGGAAGATTTTAAATATTGCAGAAGCATTGCTAGGAAGCCCAACGTATATTCATCAATCAAGAATGAATTGTAAAGATGGATTTGATGGTAAAGGGTTTTATTGGCATTCAGATTTTGAGACTTGGCATAGTGAAGATGGTATGCCTAACATGAGAGCTGTAAGCTGTTCTATTTTGCTTACTGATAATAATGAGTTTAATGGTCCATTACTACTAGTACCAGGCTCTCATAAATACTTTATTCAATGTCAGGGTAAAACTCCAGAAGCTCATTATAAACACTCTTTAAAGAAACAGGAATATGGCGTACCTACAAAAGACTCAATCACCAAAATAATCAAGAAACATGGTATAATTTCGTTTAAAGCCAAAGCAGGTTCGGTAATATTTTTTGATTGTAATATAATTCATGGTTCATCTGACAATTTATCACCATTTCCTAGATATAATCTTTTCTTCGTTTACAATAGTATATACAATAAATTGATATCTCCCTATGCTGGCACAAAACCAAGACCAGAATTTATTGCATCAAGAGAGCATTAATTTCTTATAGATAAATCAAATATAATTTATCTATAAATTATCAAAAAGTCTCTGTTGGAGCTGAGGGGGTGACATGAGCCCTGAAAAGCTTACTATATAAGGCTTTAATGCCAATTCTCTCAGGAAAGATAAACTCCCAAATTGACCCTTCTTTGATTTTCTGGACGCTCAAACCCTTATAACTACGTCCAAGATCAGCCCAAAACAGCATGTATTTTTTTGTAACAGATGGGCTGAATATCTTACGCAGTAAGGATTTTAGCTTGCATGTCACCCCCCCAGCTGTTGGAGTTGATTATTTTATTAGCTTTCCTCACTATTTATTTCATAAAAACCTTCTTTATTATGTACCTCTTCTCCAGTCAAAGGAGGATTAAATACACATATCATACGCATGGTTTCTGTTGCTCTTAAATAATGTTTTTCGTGCTTGTTCAAAAAATACAAAGTACCATCTGAAATAGGATGTATTTCACCTGTTTCTATGTCTTCTATTTCTCCATTTCCAGCTACACAATAAACAGCTTCGAGATGATATTTATACCAAATATAAGTTTCTGTTCCAGCATGAATTAAAGTATCATGTAGAGAAAAGCCAACTTGGTCATCTTTTAATAAAAAACGACGACTTGTCCAGTTGCCATTTGGTGCTTTAACTTCCCGCTTTGTTCCAAGAATTTCTTTTAAGCGACGTACAATCATATAGTATTTCCTATTTACATATACTAATTATTACATATTGTATGACTAATTTTCAGCAAAAACTTCTCTTACCGCTTCTGATAATTTATTTAATCCTATATTTAACACCTCTTCTTCAATAATCAGTGGCGGTAAAAATTTAACTACTTGACTGTTGCTACCACAAGTTTCCACTAATATTTTTTTTTCAAATGCTCTGGTGGAAACTTGTTTTGCAAAACCTTCTTTCGGCATTTCTAGTCCCCAAATCATACCTCTACCTCTAGCTTGCATTTGTAATTCTGGCAATTCATCAGCAAGTTTTTGTAATGATTTTTGAATAATCTTAGATTTATATTCAACAGCCTTGGTTAAATCATCGTTTTCCCAATAACCAAGTAACTCCGTTGCAGCAACAAAAGCCAAATTATTACCTCTAAATGTACCTGTATGTTTTCCAGGAAGCCATTGATCAAGTTCTGGACGAATCAATAGTAGTGCCATTGGTAGCCCACCTCCAATGGATTTAGATAAACAAATCATATCTGGCAGAATTCCAATTTTTTCAAAACTAAAAAAGGTACCTGTTCGTCCATTACCGACTTGTATATCGTCAATAATAAATAATATATTCAACTCACGACATAATGCCTGAAGTTTTTTTAACCAAGTTTCACTAGCAATATTAATACCGCCTTCTCCCTGTATAGTTTCCACAATTATTGCGGCGGGTATCTCAATACCACTACCGGGATCTATTAATAGTTTTCGCAAATAGTTAATCGTGTCAACGTCTTTGCCGAAATAGCCATCAAAAGGGACATGATCTACATTTATCCTGAGACTATAAGCTTGATCATGATAAAACTGATTGCCTGTTATAGCAAGTGATCCCATCGTTAAACCATGATACCCATTGGTAAAAGCAATGATATTAGAACGCTTCTTGACCATACGAGCCAGTTTCAAGGCTGCTTCAACTGCATTAGTACCAGTTGGTCCAGTAAATTGCAGTTTATATTCAAGATTTCTGGGTACAAGAATAGTATCTAAAAACTTTTGCAGAAAATTCCTTTTGGCAACAGTTGCTTTGTCTAGTGAGTGTACAATACGATTGTTTTGCAGATATTCTATCCAAGCCTTTATCACTTTTGGATTATTATGTCCATAATTCAAAACCCCTGCTCCGGCAAAAAAATCAATATATTCATTTCCCTGTTCATCATAAATTACTGCACCTTCAGCAATATCAAAAACAGCATGGAAAGAATGAATATAACTTCTAACATTTGACTCTAAATACTCTATAATATTCATGATTTATCAATTAATTTTTATTTAATTTAAGAGGAAACATTTTATATAAAATCTCAGCATCGTGTAATTCTGTATCAAAATGATAAACATCAAGAAATGAATTGGTTTGGCAATTAGCTTTATTTTCCTCGGCAAAACCCATAAAAAGATTTTGTGATAATTTATTTGCCGGTGAAATGGTTGTTTCTAAACTTTTAATATCACTAAAATTTGGTTGTTTGGTTAGCCATTTTAACATATTCGTGGCAACTTTTCTGCCTCTGGCTTTTTCGGCAACGGCTACCTGCCATATAAACAGGCATTTCGAATTTTCGGGCTTTAAATAACCAGAGATGAAACCGATTATTTTCTGCTCAGATTCTGCCACAACACAAGTATTTTTAAAATCACTACAAATAAGATAATAATAGTATTGGGAGTTAACATCTAAAGGTGGGCATTTTTTTATTAGATGATAAACCTCAAGTCCATCTTCTAACCTTGGATGTCTGTAAGTTATAATAGAATCGGCTTTCATATTTAGTTGACTTCTTTTTTAGTTTTTGTTCTTGAACCAATCATCACAACACATGCATAATTGTTCAAAGCAAAGGGACATCGAGTTATGGGTACTCTATTTCATTTGAGCATTTTTTTTGAGTGAAATAGTAATCGATAAGCTATTATACCTGGATTTCATTATTTTTATTTGTTAATTTTTATTAATCGCTAAGAGAAGGAATTCCCACAAGACTCTGAAGGGGTAACAAAATAGCCTGAAACGCTTTAAATGTAAAGTGTTCACCATTTTGTGCTAAAAAAAAGATAGGTCGATTATTTGCAACAAGCTGGTTGACTGACAAAAGTTGACGAGCGAAGCCCTGAAACTCTGTATAGACAAGGGTTCTAGGGCTTACAGGAAATGCACTTATGCATTGATCGTTTTGGGCTTCAGATTTTAAGGTTGATCATTTGCCTTCAAGCCTTGCCACTAAAGGGCTTCGCCGGGTTCGCTCGGAGAGTGCTGAAACCCTTATTTAGCAGTCGATCTGAAATGTTTTGTCAGTCAAACAGGGTAGTAGAGGTGAGTCAACAGAATGATGATAATGATAGTGATGTCAGCAATGCTGGCAACATTACGATTAACGCTTCGAAACAAGTTATTGTTAGTGGGAATAATCCCAACTTCTCACCAAATGGTAATAGGATCAATGATAGAATGAAACGACAACAAAAAGATCTAGATAGGGAAAATCATCGAATTAAAAAAGAAACTGCTAAACTCCTCTATAATCAGGATAAACTGGAAAAAACAAAGGATAAACTACCCGAAAAATAAATCAAAAACATAGAAGAAGACATAGAAGAAAATAAACAAATAATATAAGAAGTAAAACAAGACAAAAACGAAGTCAAAATCGAGGCGTCCAATGATATCCTGGTTATCCTTGATGATATCCCCCAGAGCAGGATTGTGGTTGCTGCCATCGGAGGTAACAATGCTGGCAATTTGAAAATAACAACCAAAAACCTAACTGTCTAAGATGGAGCACAAATATCAGTAAGTGCTGTGCCATTAGCTCAGGATGGTTTTCCAGACAGCGACACGGATGAGAGTGAGCGAGGAGTAGCTGGCACACTGAAAATTCATGCTGAGTCTCTTACCCTAGACAACGGCAAACTTTTAGCTGCTACCGGAAAAAATTCCAACAATAATAACCAAGAAGATCAGGAAGCAGCAACTATCAAACTCAAGGTATCAGGATTGACAACACTTGATAACAATAGCCTAATCTTGGCTGATGCTACAGGTGTTCAGGTCAAAGGCGGGAACATCACTATTGAAGGTGGATTTATGATCCTATTCCCCTCCGATGGTGAAACAGGTAACGATATCTTTGCTAATGCTCAACAAGGCCAAGGCGGAGAGATCAACATCACCCTGCAAGGCTTATTCGGAAACTTCACCTCACAGCAAGGTCTGACTCGATTTAATGATATCTCTGCTATTAGTTTGACAGGAGATTTGTCTTTATTTGGATTGCTGGAGATCAATTCCGCAATTAATCCTGGCGAGGATCCTGAGAATTTACCAACATCAACAGTTGACCCCTCACAATTAATTGTGGCTAATTGTCCCAGGAGTGGAAAAGTAGCAGTAGATCAACTGGGTGAATTCATTGTTACTGGACGAGGTGGCTTACCCCCGAGTCCCCTAGACCCAATGAATAGCCAGTCTGTATGGGTAGATTGGAGAACCCTTAATACCGAAGAAGAGACCATCGAAGAAGCTACCTCTACTCCTACTCCTGAGGTCAGTTACTTACCAATGAGAGGTAAACGTCGCACTGCCAATACTCCTACTCCTGCTCGTCGGAAGAAGAAAATAGTGGAAGCTCAAGGTTGGACTGTTGGCGAGGATGGTACGATTATCCTGACCGCTGAACCGAATACTGTTACTCCTAAGAGTAATTGGTATAGTCCTAGGTCTTGTGGTAGCAAGGGTTGAGCCATCGGATGGATAATGTTGATGTTGCGATTAACTTCAAGAAACAGGCAAGATGCCCGTTCCACCTGTTGATGCAAGATGCCCGTTCCACCTGTTGATGTTGGAAATTACAGCAATTGTCTGAATAACTATAGCGCTATTTAAAGTTGGCCTTGATAAGTATAGCGCTAGGTTAAGTCGCTTCAGGCTAATTCTATTACTGTTGAAAATTTCAACAATTTTGGAAATGATGGAATTGGCATCTGATTGACTAACTATAGCGCTAAGTTAAGTCGCTTCAATCTAATCCGATCACTGTTGCTGATTCATGCGTGGCCTTTTGGCCAAGGTCAATCCCTTTAAGCGCTGTGGATCGCACTTTGATTAACTTTGACTAGCAACAGC
Source organism: Moorena sp. SIO4E2 (assembly GCF_010671945.1). NCBI lineage: Bacteria > Bacillati > Cyanobacteriota > Cyanophyceae > Coleofasciculales > Coleofasciculaceae > Moorena > Moorena sp. SIO4E2. The sequence continues at coordinate 753 of NZ_JAAHIE010000275.1, read as the reverse complement.
AGTCGATCACGCTGGGCAGCCAGAAATTTTTCCCACTCAATCCTCTGACTGTTGGAAATTTCGACAATTTTGGAGTCGGCACGATAGCGCTAGCTTAATTAACTTCAGTCGAATTCGTTCACTGTTGGACTTTTCAGCAATTTTGGATAATTACGATAGAGCTAGGTTAATCAACAAAGCGTGAAAATCCTTTACTGTTGGAAATTTCGACAATTTTGGAGTCGGCACGATAGCGCTAGCTTAATTAACTTCAGTCGAATTCGTTTACTGTTGGAAATTTCAGCAATTTTAGAAATAATGCGATCGCCTTTGGCGCGGCTTCGCCGATCGCGTAGCGGCTCGTACCGAGCATCGCATAAGCGCGGAAGCTGAGGCCTTTGGGCCACGCTTTGCGAACGCTTCATCGCGTAGCATGACTGCATGTCAATCGCCCCTTGTTGAGTAATTTTGGTCGTTATCGAAAATTCCAGCAATTTGGGATAATCGCGATAGAGCTAGATTAAGCAACGCGCGTTAGTTATCGAAAATTACAACAATTTTGGAGTCGGCACGATAGCGCCTTGTTGAGCAACAAAGCTGTGAAAATCCTTTACTGTCGGAAATTTCAGCAATTCGCGTTCGCATAGCGTGACCGCATGTCAATCGCTTTAGCTTCAGCAACAAAGCCGTGAAAATCCTTTACTGTTGGACATTTCAGCAATTTTCGATAATGTTGACTATCGGAAATTTCAGTAATTTGGGATAATCGCGATA
>NZ_JAAHIE010000274.1:0-9593 GCF_010671945.1 Moorena sp. SIO4E2 | reverse complement strand
CCATGGCTGGTGAGGTACACCTGAGTCTTAGAAGATAGGGGTTTCATTGCTGAATCTGTACCTCACGGGAGCTAGAAACGCTGTCCCAGCATAGTACAGGGAACAGTTATCCGTGGAGACCGGTTCAAAAAACCGTTTGTAGTTTGCCTTTTCCCGTTTGCTAGGGGTTAATCAATTGGTTAATCAACTAATCAGGGTTGTGAAGGTTTAATGCGTTCGCGTAGCGGTTCCGAAGGAACATCGCGTTGCCTGCCTTGACTGCTTCGTCATCTGGTTTTGGGATTTCGGCTTAGTGGTGATTATGCGTTCGCTACAGCCAACTCCTAACCTATTGCTATTTGTAGTGATATCTTGATCATATTTACTTATATTTTATAATCAGTACTTGGGCTTATTTTGTAGTTCATGTAGGGTGGGCAGTGCTTGAGACCGATGCCTTGGCTGTTCATCAGATTGCTTACCCCTACTCCCCACTCCCTACTACCTACTCCTATTAACCCAGGACGAAAGTCCCTTAAATCCATTACTCATCTGTTGCTCTGAATTATTTCTCATCAAAGTATTTTTTATAAAAACTTCATAATTGGAAATATTAACTTTATTTATTTAAAGATTTTATAAATTTGAATTCAAATAGCTAAATTAGTCCCGATTCTATATAATAATATTTTTGGGAAAGGAATCAGCCATCAACATTAACGAGTTAATTGGTTTCATAGCTGTCAACCTCAAGCAGTAAAAGAAAAGAAACCAAGCCTAAGGTCAGCACTTGATATCTAACATTTCAAAATAGCTCATCAAACCAATCTGTCTTGATGCAGTTGCTCATGGGGAGTGGCTGTGTGCGGAACCCCTGTAAGCCCAGTGGAAAGCCAGTTGCTCAGGGGGGAACTCCCAAGAACGCCGACTAAAACTAATTTTTCGTCAGTCAATCAGGAGCTTGACCACGCTATTTCATCCTGTCAATGCCACAAATCAATTCAATAGGAATCAAAAATCATGAAACCTAACCTTTATAAAACATTAGCAGTTACAACTACTACTGGCGCAATTTTAGGTCTTTTTGCTCTTGTCCCTAATCTGGCTCAAGCTGCTGCTATGAAATTTGAGTTTATTAGTACACTTGAGACTCTCAATGATAATCTTGGCTTTGGTATCCTTCGCTATGAGAGTGCCCCTATCACTGGGGTTGGAGTGGAAACTATCCAGATGAATCAGTTAGTTGGTGTCGATTTAGATCTAAAAGCGTCGGCTGAAATTTATCTTGACATACCAGGTTTGGGATTAGTCACTGATAGTGTTTTTATTGATGAAAGTGATGTGGTACCTCCCAGTCCATTTCTAACGTTTACAGATGGTATATTAACCAGCTTCAACGATACAATTAACACTACAAGTAACACTTTTGGAGTTCCTATTGTTGCTCAAGCTTTAGGAACAACTTTTGAAACTTTTGCTGTTGACCCAACCTCGGATACCAAAATATTAGTCGAAAAAGGGAATATTATTTTTAGCACTGTTCCAGAACCAGGAACGATTTTAGGGCTTAGTTTGTTTTCTTTAGGAATCTTGATGAATCGAAAAAAATCAGCAAACTCAAATTAATCGATGAATGTCCAGTTTTGGGCTAGTGGTACTTGGGTTAAAAAAGTGCAATAGTGCTAGGAATCAAGGCTTAATATGGTCATGATCCTGGCTCTATATCACATTTTTACTCAATTTTTAGGGCGCTTACCCTGCCTTTTGCCTTTTGCCGTTTCCCTTTTCCCTTTTTCGATGCCTTGATACCTCGTTTCTTTTTAGGTTGAGGCTCGTTTGCCTGTGCTGCCTCTAGTTTCTCTAGTTCCTCTTGTTCTTGACGATTTATTTCAGGCAACTTGAGGATAACACCAGTAATCAACCAATAATATACTGCCACTGGATCTACATCCAAGGGATAGTAATAGGTTTGGTAGCTAATAAACAAAATAAGTACCCAATAGCTGGCACCGATACTCCGCAAATCCTTGTTTTTCACTGAGCGGTAAGCCTTGAAGGTAAGTACAGTAATCGCAGTTACAAATACTAGAAAAGCCAGCAGCCCCAGCGGACCAACTTCATGCATCACTTTGGGAAACCAAGTTTCTACCAAACTGGTTTTACCAAAAACACGAGCAGAGTTGGTCGCTCGTCCTAATCCCAGACCAATTAATGAGCCTCTTAGTCTACTCCAGGTAAAAGCAAATTGATGAAGGATAAAATCATCCGCTGGTGAAGCTTCCCAACGACCGATCAAACTATCTATCCGTTCCTGAACTACTTCAGGAAAAGCAGTTGCCGCAATTCCTAATAAAAGCCCTAATCCTCCCAAAATAGGTAAAAACCGTTTAAGGTTAGTGACTTGACCCGTTAAAACGAGCAGGATTACGGTTACAGTTGGCACCAAAGCCAGAGCAATCCGCTGACCAGAGACTACTGCGAGAACAAAAACCGATGCCATGGCACCTAAACCAACACTCCGCCAACGAGCTGAGGGGTCGCTGAAAGCAGTAGCAAAGCTAAAAAAGGCATTAGAAATCAGGAACCAGCCCCACTGCCAAGGGGCAACAAAGGTTCCCGGTAAGCGGATTTGTCCCACTTGAGGACTATACAGCAAAGACCCACCCACAAAACATCTAGCATCTAGGGAAGCTTTGAATAAGGCAGCCCCGTGTCTGAATTGGGTTCCAGCGCATCTACCAGTTTTCAGCATCATGTACTGAATAAAGGCAAGGCTACAGCAGATAATAGCCAGAACTGTGAACATCCTTGAGAGGAAGAGTAATTCTTTCTTGCTACGGATCAGGTAGTAGGCACAAAAGATTAAGGGAATGTATCCCAAAAAAACTTTCAAACCCAAAATTCCCATTAGTATCGGCTGTCCATCTTCGCAGGTTATACCTCTACGCATCCCTGGTAGATCTGAACAAGGGGGAAGTAGTTGCTGGGAGCCATTAGCAAACAAGAATGTCAGCAAACTTGATGCGCACAAAATGCCTAAGGGTAGCATTAGGGACTTGGCTATTATGATTGGTTTTCTTTCCTGCTTACACTGTTGTACTAGACCAATCAAAGCAGGGATATAGATACCATCTTTAGCCAGCTGCAGCAGTGGACTATTGCCAATGGAGTAAATGATTGTACCACTAAAAGGCATATAGATCAGGAATGCCCAAAGTGCTGTGCGAGGATATTTATAGGACAGAACCAGACAAGGCAGACCAGCTACTGCAGCTGCACCAGCTTTAGGATCAACCACTAGAGCAAGCAACACCCCGATAATGGCTCCAAAAGCTGCTGTCATAGTAATAATTTGGATGATTTCTCTACGCTCCCGTTGCGCTCGGCGTTTTTGAGCTAACTGTTGCTTGAGATTTAAGGTTGTGGTCTCAGATGGCGTTTTCCCTTTCTTTGATGACTTAGATTTTGACCGACCTTTGACCATGGCAGAACCATCCCATTGTCTATCGATGTTATTATTTCTTAATTTGGCATGATAAATTTGAAATTGGTGTTTGCGCGATGGTCAAGCCAGCTTGTACAAGCCAAATTCATCACAAATTGATTTGCTCAACGCCTTTCGATTGAAGATGTTAAAGGATAATCTTTCTTCATTTGCTGATAGATTCTCACCAGTACCAAGGATATAAACACTACCGGAAAAGGGTAATGGTTTTAGAGGGGTTCCCTTGTTGGCTAGAATACTTTTAACTTTCCCATGATCAATATAAAACTTGTAGTAGCCATAACCGCGATTGTATTCAGGTTTCTCAGGTAACTCTAGTAAATCCCATCTAAGAATGTTCGCTGTACCCGACATTCGATAGAATTGTTTTCGTTTTAAATACAAACAATCTTCTCCATCTCGATACTTATAACCTCTATTAATAAACCAGCCATTTTCCTGAGGATTTTGCCTAACCAATTCCGCTAACTGTTTGCTAACACAATCATCGGCATCGACATTCATAACATGAGTTGGGTCAAATCGACGAGCATAAGTTAATCCTGTCAAAAGCTTACGTCCTTTATCTGTATTTCCTCTAACCCTCTGGCTTGGCTCTTTGGGAGTAGGATAATCAACCTGAAGATAAATGATATGGGGATGACTGAATGTAATCTGTGGCTTTTCATTACAAACAACGATTACTCTAAATTCCGATGATGTTTGATTACATACTGATTTGACACAGCGTTCAAATAATTTAGATACATGTTCCCAAGATTTGGAAAGCTTTCGACTCTTGAGTGGAATTACGAAAACTAGCATGATTAACCTTTATTGATAGAAAAACAAGGTAAAAAACTCCCATTAATTTGCGGTGCGACCCGTGGCGAATTTAATTCGCCAACGGAAAGCGCACCGGGACTAATTGAGCAAAAGTAACGGGAGTTTTAATGTTATGGTGAGGTGGCCATGGCGTTATTGGAACCTTGAAAGTAATCAAGCATTTCGTCAGCTATAACTATCACGAAAATGCTGGCAATAGTTTTCTATGCACCCCTATTAAGTATTAAGTTCAGGGTTTTTAACCCTTTTTCCTGATGCTTTCCACCGATCTGGTTTGTGACCGTAGATAGGCACGGAGTTTTCCTCAAGAGAGACTCACATCAGGGTTGATGATTTACCGTCAACCATAAACCGTCAACCATAAACCGTCAACCATAAACCGTCAACCATAAACCGTCAACCATAAACCGTCAACCATAAACCGTCAACCATAAACCGTCAACCATAAACCGTCAACCATAAACCGTCAACACAACCCGATCACTGAAACGGTATAAGTTAACAAAGATACAAGTTAACGATGCAAGTTATATGCTGAGCAGTTGCTGGAAACAGTTTGGTCAATCAGTTAGCTAAATATCGCTCAACGACGTTAACTAACTCTGATGTCCAGTGGTGAGCAAGTTGAGAATTGGCGGCTTCGACCATCACCCGGATCAGGGGTTCAGTACCAGAAGCACGAACCAGAATTCGACCTTGGTCTCCCATGGCTGCTTCCCCTTTTGCGATCGCATTCGTGATCGCTTCACACTCTTGCCATCCACGTCGGCGTTCTCGGTCTTCTACCCTGACATTACGCAGCAGTTGGGGGTAAGTCTGGAAACTTTGGTCTACTAACTCCCCTAAGGTCATCCCAGATTCACGGACCAAAGAAGCTAGATGTAAAGCAGTTAACATGCCATCCCCAGTCAAACCATAATGGTGACAGATGATATGTCCCGATTGCTCACCCCCTAGCATAGCTCCAGTTTGGAGCATTTTAGCTTGGACATGCTGATCTCCGACCGCTGTCCGTAGGAATTTACCCCCCAACTGCTTCCAGGCTCGTTCAAATCCTAAATTTGCCATTACCGTTGCTACCATTATGTCTTCTGGTAGCTTTTGGGCAGCACGTAAGGTTTGACCCCAAAAATAGAGGATGTAATCTCCATTGATCTCCCGACCCTGGGCATCTACTGCCATCAATCGGTCTGCATCACCATCAAAGGCAAACCCAAGATCTGCTTGGTATTCTTTTACCGCAGCTTTCAGGGGTTCGAGGTGAGTAGAGCCACAATTGACATTAATGCGATCGCCATCTGCCTGGTCATGCAAGCAGATCACTTGTGCCCCCAACTGCTCAAACACTTGTCCTGAGAGTCGCACTGCTGCCCCCCAAGCCAAATCCAGCACAATCTTCATGCCTTGTAAATTCGTCACTCCTTTCAGAGGACGGTGAAGTGCTGCTGCATAATCGGTGACCAACCCTGGGCGATAGTGATACTTCCCTTGGGTTTTACTCACTACAGCCTGACCAATAAAACCCCTCAATCCAGCTTCTATATGCTTTTGCAGCTCCTGAGATAGCTTAGTGCCTTTCCCGCTAAAAAACTTAATCCCATTGTCTTCTGGAGGATTATGACTAGCAGAAATCATCACACCCCCTATGGCACTTGTGGCACTGCACAGGTAGGCAACACCAGGAGTGGGACATAATCCCAGGTGCCACACCTCTAGACCTGCTGTAGTCAACCCCTTAGCTAAGGCTGTTGCCAACATATCACTAGAATTGCGTGAATCCTGCCCTAAAATCACCGGTCCTGGTACAGCTGAGTATTCCTGTAACACAAGACCAGCCCAGAAACCCACTTGTAAAGCCAAATCTTCACTGAGCAATGTTCCTGCTCGTCCCCGAATGCCATCGGTACCGAATAATGGGGTTGTGGGTAGAGTTAGGGGTTGCCAAGGTAACCTGACATTGGGGCAGTTCATTGGCTGATTCTTGGATGAGAACTCAGCACTATCCAATCCCTGGATACGGACAGGGGATGTAACCATAATTTCAATTTCCTCACATTACACACTCACTGTGGAGAATAACACTTTATTTTGCTTTGGTAGATATCCATCAATACATCCAACCTATGGTTGTGATCCCATACATGCTTGTGATCAGATTATGATCCAAGTACATTCAGATTATGATCCAAGTACATTTAGCCCTGTGAGCGCTTTGGCCAGAGTTTATCCAAGATTTACTCAAACATTGACTAACTAGATCCAAGTACATTTAGCCCTGTTAGGCTTCTGGCAAGACTTTATCAAAATTGACTAACTAGATCCAAATACACTTAGGTCCCAAGGGCCTTCAGGCAAAACTTTACCAAAATTTACGTTCCTCCCTTGGAACTTAGCAGCCACAACCTAGCCAGGATGCTAAATTAAACACCAGCATTCTCCAACAACTTTTCCATAGTTTCCAAAGTCAGTCCTTGCTGAAGATAACGAGGAGACTGTGGATTATAGGGAGCAGCCACTCGATCTATGCTAATGATCTTTGCCTGTGCTGGTAAGACCGCTACATCTGGGTCAAAGGATGTCGGACGCATTAAAGAACTGGAAAAACCTTTAAAAATAGCAATTTGATCCTGTTCACCAGCTATCTGTGCGGTAACTATCAATACCTCTTTTGGGCGTTTGATGGTGTATTGTTCTAGACGCCTACCAATGGAATCCATCATCTGTGAGTTTTCAGTTGTGAGTTTTTAGTTGTGGCGTTGCCTATTGGCAGGATATAATGATATATTTAGCTTTATCGTACTGGTGGTGACCATAAAATCTGATCTAGCGCTTTGCCTGTAGGTTAAGTAGAATTCCGAATCCGTTAATCAACCTTACTTTGCGGTGCGACCAGTGGCGAATTTAATTCTTAATGGGGAAAGCGCACCGGGGTAAGTATTCAGCTATCAGCCTATGGGCTACGCCCATGCTACACCGAACAGCTTATGCGCTATGGGCACCCTACGGGAAAAGCTTTTGAATAAAATAACCTGACGGCTGACCGCTGACCCCTGACTGCTGAATGCTTACCTCCTTTGAACCAAGACTCCCCCGGCATAAGCGCCGTGGGGAGTCTCAAAGAAGATGCTACTGCCCTACAAAATCCAAAGCCATAACCCATTTCATGGTTCAATAGCTGATCGTCCTTGTTTGCCGAGTCGAAACAGAACGAAATAGCTTAAGTAAAGGACATAGAAGAATAATCCCACCATTCCGATAAAGCCCAAAAATCCAGGGGTATAACCACCATGGAAATACTGTTTGAATAACAAAGGCGGCTCCCTCAACACCTGACAAAATCCAGATGTGATTGCTCCTGGGACAAAGGCACAACGTAGAAATGGAATACTAGCGATTGTCCCCAGAGTACAGTAAATAGTCATTGCCCAACGCCAAGATGTCAGTGTTAGCTTCAGGGGACTAGCGGGCCTATCATCAATCTCCTCATTCAAGTCAATCCAAAACCACAGGGAGATGGGGATCAGAATACGGGAGCTCAAAGCACACACATAAGCAATCGGCCAACCGACAATCAACAAGTAAACTGTAATCGCTAGGAGACTGGAAACACGCCAATAGATAATCAACAGGCGTACCATAGCATCTGCTTTCTGGAAAAATGCCCAAATTAGCAGCATCAAGGGGATAAATACTGTGAACAAAACTGCCAAACGGTAGTCCATCCAAACCAGTAATTGAATAATTTCATCTTGCATTGCTTGTTGCCGAAATGACCTTGATCTATGTTATTTCACCAATGGCCATACTGGAAATCTAGAAACAAAGCCAAGGAAAGCATCAGGCCAGTATAGCACTACGCATTCAGATGTTTGACATTCCTAAACTCCGAAACGTAAGTAATCGCTTACTTGCGGACTTGCGGACTTGCGGACTTGCGGACTTGCGCGTAGCGCTATAACGCCACCAAAAAGGGTAGCAGGAGCAAATCCTAATCGGGGATTTACTCCTGCTACCCTTATTCAGAGTATTTGGCAGAACAATCCTAGAGTCTAGTCTTCATATACCCGGCACTCAGCTGCGTCAGGATTATCATCACAGTACTCTTCAAGGGAGTTTTTGGGCTTGGCATTTTGCCGCTGATGGGAAGCCTCTGCTTGTAGTTCTTCTACGTTATCCCAAGCTACTGCACATTCTGCTGAAGACGCCCCCTCAGCATCACAAACGGCTCTAGCTTGTTCACGCTCTTGGTCTATTTTCTCTTGTAATTCGCTCATCTGTCTTTCGCTTTTATAACTTAATGATGTCTATTTTTATTTTGCTGATAGGATTGGTAGTAGTAACCAACCGCGCTTAGCAAAATACTTAACGATAGGAGGCTTAATAACTAGTAATTTCGTTGAAAAGACGACCTAGTTGCTTAGGTTTTGTGCAACTCCTATCAGGGGTAAGGTTTGCCGGAGTTTGTCCCGCTTCCGGGAACGGCAATGTTGTAAAGGCTGGTTGGGCTAGCAGCACATGTTTCCCTCATCTTAACTACTAGGGACAGGGCTACGAACTGGCGGTCATTCGTAGGTGTCGTGGCCATTACAACGATCGGACTAGTGTCCATTACCTGCATCTTAGCTAGGAAATCCCGGATTAACCAGAAATTACCAGGGAATTAACTAAGAGCGCTACTTTGATTAGCTACTTTACTTAGCTACTTTAACTTCTTAGGTTAAAGCAAAAGACCTGCTTTAACACAAATTTGTTCTTTATTTTTTAAGATTTTCCCAATTTCCCCTTACCCCCTGGTAGCTTACACCACTTCTAGAACTCTTGACACGGAAAGAACGCGGGAGCGTGGTAGCCCCGTGATTTCAATCCGGGTCAGAAGTTACCGCCAGAATAGGGTTTGAAGTTACCGTAAGACAGTGGAGCCTTTATGGTCGGCAGGCTATGGGTAAAAGGGTTAAGGCTATTGTTATAAGGCTCCACTGTCTAAGGTTTCGTCTCTGGCCTTTATGGTTAGTCGGCTATGGGTAAAAGGGTTAAAACTTTGCCGATTTTGGCCAGAGACGAATCCTTAGGATAGGGTCGCCTTTATATTGAGTTCTCCACGCATTGAAATACGTGGATTCTAAACGGATGTCGTTACGCGGGTTGAAACCACGCTCCACGACACTGCTTACAGTAAGATTTAGACGAAAATCCAAACTATACTGTTGTGGCGCACTCAAAAACGCCTTACTTCCCTGGCCGTAGGCCACGCTACGCGAACGGATCAACAAAGAGTCAACCTGTG
>NZ_JAAHIE010000273.1:7543-9644 GCF_010671945.1 Moorena sp. SIO4E2 | reverse complement strand
GTCAGCGGTCAGCGGTCAGCGGTCAGCGGTCAGCGGTCAGCGGTCAGCGGTCAGCGGTCAGCGGTCAGCGGTCAGCGGTCAGCGGTCAGCGGTCAGCGGTCAGCGGTCAGCGGTCAGCGGTCAGCCTAATGCAGATAGCTGATAGCTGATCGCCTAATGCTGATCGCCTTTAGCCTAATGCAGATAGCTGATAGCTGATAGCTGATAGCTGATAGCTGATAGCTGATAGCTGATAGCTGATAGCTGATAGCTGATAGCTGATCGCCTAATGCTGATAGCTGATCGCCTTTAGCCTAATGCTGATAGCTGATAGCTGATAGCTGATAGCTGATAGCATACATATAATCAGAAGATAAATTGTCACAGTCCTGGTCAATAATACCGATCAGCGTATGTTAAACATGAGACAGTTAGCAACCCGCCCCCTTGGTGCGGAGTTTTAAACTTCCTTTTTGTGAAATCTTAGGCACATCAATCCTATGTTAGGCAAGTTACTGGACGGGCGTTACCAAGTGACTCAAGTCCTCGGTTCCGGGGGATTTGGCAAAACCTATTTAGCCAAGGACACGAAGCGTCCAGGTAACCCAAGCTGTGTTGTTAAGCAACTTCAGCCTCCCAATGGCTCTCAGACATTTTTAGAAACTGCTCGACGCCTATTTAGTAGGGAAGCTGAAACCCTTGAAAAGCTGGGAAATCATGACCAAATTCCTCGGCTTCTTGCCTACTTTGAAGAAGACCATGAGTTTTACTTGGTGCAACAGTTCATCGAAGGGCATCTCTTGAGCCAAGAGTTGTCCCCTGGTCACCGATGGCAGGAAAAACAGGTGATTGCGCTATTGCAGGAAGTCTTAGGTATTTTGGAATTTGTCCACCGTCACGGTGTGATTCATCGCGATATTAAGCCCGATAACCTGATCCGACGCACGGCAGATCAAAAGTTAGTCTTGGTGGACTTTGGTGCAGTTAAGCAAGTTCAAACTGATTTGGTTAGTGCCTATAGACAAACTCACCATACTGTGGTAGTAGGCACTCCAGGCTATATGTCCAGTGAGCAGGCTTTGGGTCAGCCCTGTCCTAGCAGTGATATTTATGCCCTAGGGATTATTGGGATTCAGGCATTAACTGGAATGTTACCAGATCAGTTTCAGGAAGACCTCAAAACTGGTGAAGTTAACTGGCAATCCCTGGTGTCAGTGAGTTTAGGATTGGCGAATGTCCTTACTAAAATGGTTCGCTACCAAGTCAAAGACCGTTACCAGTCGGCATCGCAGGTTTTACGAGACTTACAGAAACTGACTAGTAATTCAAAACCGTACTCCATCAATTCCCCGACCTACTACTCAATTCACAATATCCCCACAGTTGAAGAAAACTTCCCACCGGAGCAATTATCAAAGCCGTTCTCAGAGCAAAAAACTTGGGATGCAAATGCCGATAGAGGTTCTACTCCAAATAAACCAGCACCAACTCCCTTGCCTCCAACTAAGGCGGATAGATCGGATAATTTGTCTCTGATCATTGGCACTGGCATTGCCTTAGTTACTTCCTCGATAGCTGGTATGATCTACTCGATGCGTTCTAGCTCTTGGTCACCACCTAAAATAGTAAAACCAATTGCTCCTAGGAGTACACCCAATCACCGTTCAGATCCGGTGGTATATGAGCCACCAGCCCCAGCTGCCCCAGGTAATTGCCAGGTGACAGGTAATCCGTTCGCGAATGTGCGCTCCGAGCCTAACGGGTCAAAAGTTGGTCAGCTGAATCAGGGAACCAGTCTAGTTCTAACTGGTAGTGGACAACCTGGCTGGGTAGAAATTAGTTCACCGGTTACCGGGTGGGTGTTTACAAATTTGACTGACTGCGCACCAACGGTTGATCCAGTGGTGGCAACTGCTCCCAAGAGAAATGTTCCTAAGAGAAACGTTCCTAAGCAAAAAGTTTACCCAAAACCAAAACCTGTCGTCAGGAGGGCTCCATCGCCACCACAGACCCGTCAGCCAATACCAGCACAACCGGTAGATAATGGCTCACTAATTTTGGCAAGGGCAGTGGACAAGTATCAGGCAGGAAATATCAAGGGGGCAATTGCGATCGCACAAGA
>NZ_JAAHIE010000273.1:0-7029 GCF_010671945.1 Moorena sp. SIO4E2 | reverse complement strand
ATTCAGATGGGAGCATTCAGAAATGAAGCCAAGGCCAATGCTTTTGCTAACCAACTACGTCAACAAGGAATGTCTGCGTCAATCTATAGACCTTAATCGTTTTGCTTAAAGTTAATTGGTTGAAGGCGATGGAATAATTCAATATTTCAAGGCTCATTAGGAGGAAAACCTAGTTTTCTTAATAAATCGTAATATATTTAAGCTCCAATGGGATGTATATGAGTAATATAGCAATTTTATATCCCATAAGGCACAAAATGATCCCCCTAAATCCCCCTTATCAAGGGGGACTTTGAGATTGATCAGCCTACCTCATAAATCCTAGAAACGCGCTTAGTATTGTATCAGGATAAAAAACCCCGCAATGGTCACAAAAACAGTGTGATATTTTATGCTCACCTAGGTACAGGGGTAAAACGAACCCGACGGGAAAAAGTAAGGATAAAACAAAACATATGGGTCATTTACGATCTTTAGTGGTTCTACTGGTAATAGTGCTAATGCTTACGATGGGAATCGAAAGTAAAGCATGGGCAATTGATAAGGAATATATCTGCGAATTTTCGTCATATAATCCTTGTCCTCCGATTGTTCTTAGTTATGACCGCCAGTTAATGATTAATCGGAACCATGACAGGGTCAAGGTGATCCTAATTGCCAAAGAACCATCCCATGTTGAGGTTATGTTTGAAGATGACAGTATTGAATCTGCTGTTTATGATCTCAGCCGTGGAGAAGAAAAGGAATATTTGATCACCCCGGAATGGACATATTCTACGTACAGCGTCAGCGGTTATGTGGTGTTTGCAGCAATAGACGATGCTCGTTACGGTGAGGAGTTTATAGAGCAAATAAAGCAAGCCATTAAGCGTATATACCTTTGAGGAGGTGGTTCGCAAAAAGCGACAAAAACCCAAAGTAGGAAGTATTAGTGGGACCCCGCACTCAGTTACGGAGAAATAGACGGCTAAAAGGGGTCAAACAAAAAATTAAAATTACCGAGGGTTAAAGATATCGGTTGAGCAAAAAAAGACTGAAAATTGCGCCAAAGAGAAAGGTTTACGCTACACCAAAACCTTTTGTCGTCAGGAGGGCTCCAGAGCCACCACAGACCACTACGCCAACACCAGCACGCTTCGGCACGATAAGGGCTCACTAATTTTGGCAAGGGCAGTGGAAAACTATCAGGCCGGAAATATCAAGGGGGCAAATGCGTTCGCCTTTGGCGTGGCCTACGGCCAATCGCACAAGAGGTGCTGCCGTAGTTCCGCTTTCAATGGGGAAGAAAAAACAATAATCTATCTAATTTATGATGAGGCTCATGGAGTTGTGGCAGATGATAGGAAATCCGAGCATAAGACAGATCAAAAAATGTAAGCTGTCGCCCGATGGTGAGCGCTGAATAGTGATAGTACAAAAGGCGGTACAATGAAAGGACGAGCACACAGAAAAAGCGGATTAGGCCGGTAGGCAATAGCCATTAAATTTGGATTATGTAAATTTTCCAGCCGCAATGGTATGATACAGAACTGTTAGAGCAGCAAGGGAATCGGTGTTTTTACCCCTATTTGCGTTTATGGCCATGTGGAGGAATAAATAATGAAAGCTAATAGTCTGAAAAAATGTTTGATCATGGTGTTCGGAATCCTGTTGTTTACGATGAGTATACAAAACCCGGCATGGGCATATACTCGTAATTCAAGGTGCGATCTCCGTTATCAGTTTTGTTCACCGTTTGTTGTGCATGCTTTGGAAGAGTACCAAGTAATGAATAATTCTCACGTAAATGGAAAGGTATTGGTTTATGCGAACAATGAGGCAAGAGTGGCGCTGGTAGATCTGGATAAACTGTGGTTCGCTGTGGAGGAGACCGAAGAAAAATATATGGAGAAGGGTGAATTCTATGAAATAAAGTTAACAAATGAATGGAAAAACCAGAAAGTGATTGTATTAGACGGAGATGTAGTAATAGGTGGTTATGTTGATGGTTATTTTGAAAAAGATAAATGGTTGACTTATGACAATTTCATAGATGCTATGCAATCTGTTGGGTATTGAAGCGCAACGAGCCACAAAAACCAAAGCCACACAACGCACTAGCGCCAGAAAATAAAACGGTTCAACACACGGGTAGCAGGGGTTAGAACACCCAGCTGTTACTGCGACCATAAATTATCACGGAAGAGCATAAAAAGGGTGAAAATCAGCCGCAATACCTGGCTTTCGTGAACTCATCCATCAGCTAACCAAGACCCCCAACCCTTGAACCTGGGGGCCCTTGTCAATTCCATCACCCGAAGGGTTTCACTTGACTGAATTACACTCAGCCTCTTCGCAGATATCCCACCTTTCACCCATCGCCACCACAGACCCGTCAGCCAACACCAGCACGCTTCGGCACGATAATGGCTCACTAATATTGGCAAGAGCAGTGGAAAACTAACAGGCCGGAAATATCTTGGAAATGCGATCGCCTTTGGCGTGGCCTACGGCCAATCGCACCAGATGTGCTGCTGCCGTAGTGCAGCAAACAATGGGGCTCTAACCCAAATGGACCAATGGCACCTAGAATGGGATACCTTTGAACTAAACTTTGATTAGCGTCAACAAGGGACTAGAACAGCGTCGGTGGGTAGATGTGTTGAACTATGCTCTCAACAGCAATTTGCCACCAAGAGGCTATTGGCGTGCCGCACGTTAAATCGAATCATTGCTGAAGCTCGGCAGCAACAAGCCGCATTAGAAGCATTAAGAAAGCAACTAGCTGTACTGCCTTCTATTGGCTCTTGAGCTTACCAGAGAATTCAAAACAATTCACAGCCTGCTTCACGACCGGTGTCAATTACGACACCATTGCCTTTACAGCCTGTGGTTACCCTTAATATAACTACTGCACCACCACCGTCTCAATCTACTAAAATCAAATATTACGTGATGATCAACGACGGCAGTGCTAGTGGTTTAGCCCAAGCCAGGAAATTTAACAGGAGCTTTTTTGGGTCGATTACCACTATTGTAGATGCATTATGATGGGAGCATTCAAAAATCAAGCCAAGGGCAATGCCGATGCGTACCAACTACGTCCACGATGAATGTCAGCTTCGAGAAATAGACAAAGACTGTAGCGGTTAAAAGTTATATGGAAGTTAGCCATGCTTGTGTATTCGTGCAGTCAACAGGGCTGGCGCTGCGTGTCCGGCGAAAAATTCATTTTTGCCAGGGGGTGTGCGGTATTAAAGATCGAATCTTTGGTGTGGTTAGGGGCAAAAGATACCCTTGGAGCGAAAGGATGATGAGGAATGGGCAGTCTGATCGTCTGTGCCTTGCACTAGTTCTCATGGTGCGTAGGCATCGCTAGGGTATGATTGATATTCCGTGGTTATATCTGTGTAGTGCCGTGCTAATTGTATAGACGTGGCTGGTGCTTGGGTGGCGTCCAAAGTAGCATCCCTACGACTTTAAGGTATTGGTCATGTCATGCCCGGTGGCTCATGGGTCAACACGTCGATGTGATGCTCAAGGCCGACCGGGGTTTCCCTAGCCAGGTTTTGAAGAACTGGTTAGATTGGAGCAATTGGCAAGAATAGCAAACGGCTGCAGGGTGCCATCCATGGGCATCGGTCCGCGTCGCGTACCGATGGTAGTCAGGATGTAAGCTTATCTAGTGATCTGCCGTTTTTTCGTCTAACCCTGGTGGGTTATTGGCATGATTGAAAAGACCCCACAACGGTTGAAAGCTTTGTCAAAGGGGTCAAAGGGAGAGTTGCGGTCACAACCAGTGGAAACCCCCACCCGAAAGAAAGTGAGGCAAGACGGTGTGAGGTTCCGGGTCTATGAAAAATAAAATTTGACCGTAAGTAGGGTGGGAGTGTACAATAAAACTCCCGAATCGGCAGGTAACCGTACTAGAGGGGGTATGTGGGAGGCGGCGGTGGCTCTACTATAGAAAGGCACTACTCATTGCCTGAGCGTACACATATTCGTAGTAATGGGACAGAAAGTGAACCTAATGGGCATATAAAGTTGTTTGAGCAAGGGTTTAAAGCGGAGCCGACGCATCAGGTTGAACGAGATTTCTGTTCGTCACTATCAACCTACCGGCACCTTGCCAGGCCACCCACCCGCAGAAGCGCATAAAAACTAAAAAAGCGATTCAATCGATCCATGGCGGAGAGGGTGAGGGCTTGCCCTATGCATCAGGATGTCACAAAAAAGATGGTTCAAATGGAAGAGTTATTTATGGGGTGGCAATAACCACTTAGGACAATGGAAGTAGGGGTAAGGACGACCTGTACGGTTATGATAATTTTTTGGCGTGTGACGAGTTAAGAGGGCGGGTATGGGCGATAAAAGTCAAGAAGTCCGAGTTACACCTGAACCCGTAGGTGAATATAACCGTACGGCCATATATATTGGACCTGTAACCTTTGTCAGAGAACGGCGACTATTCACCGATGACAAGAACAGCCTGACCCACCTAGAGGGAATAAAAAATGGGTCAACCAATTAGAGGGCGTTTCTCATAGCTATGAGGTACCATGGATATACCCAAATGCCCTCTTCCCTCTCTTCCCCTCCTGGGAGTGGTTAGGGGTTGGTTCCTCTTCCCTGCTCCCAGCTCCGAAGTCCCTGCTCCGATCAACCCTGAAATTTGTACCGCTTGGGTAGAAGAATTATTGCTATAGTAGCATTATTTATATAGTAAAAAACCACCCGGTGTGCCGATATAGCCTCTGGTCGTAATTAAGGTATGATCGGCCTAGTAAAAATATCGTTGGAGTAAACTAAACCGAGATGAAATTACCCTACGTATAGGCGGATGTGTCAAAAATTGCTAGGGAAAGTGGTACTAGTAATCCTGGTGAGGTTTCTGGCCGGATTTAGCACAATAGAAGCTGCGCGCGCATTTGCGCAGTGCGACCTTGGTGAGTCAATAAGTGGTTGTGACTTATGGAACCCGGGAGATCTGATCGTGATCAGGAATAATACCACCAAAGAGGAGATAGCGATGAGGTTATACTCATATCGCCAATGTCACGTGGATGTAGAGGAGTACTTCGGTCCAGCCCACAAAAAAACCGTTCCCCTTGATATTGAACCGTTTACACCGAAGCAGTTGTTAACGGAAGATGGGATTGTATTTGTAGAAGCATTAATCAATGGCTGTGAAGCCCTCGACCTTTCTATTACAAGCGGCCTAAAGAATTAGCCCAAGCCAAAAATAGCATTGATACAGGTCCGAGAATGTGGAATTGCCGACCCGAATAACGAAAGACTTGATTGATCTGCTCCATCAAAATTACAACCAAAAAAAGGAAAGAGAACGAAGGAATACTATGATCTAAAAAAAACGAATATGGGCCCCCACTCTCCCTACCGAGAGGTGAAATAGGAAGAGAGCAAAATCATAAAATATATAGCATGAGGGTAAATACCTCGGGTCAAAGCCTGACAACCAACACCTCACGAAGAAATCGATTAGCTCTCCATGACCCCCAACCCTTGAACCAGGGGGTCTGGTTAACCCCATCACCCAAAGGGTTTCACAAGAATGAATGACACTCAGGCTATGGGCAGATATACCACCTTTCACCCATCGCCACCAGCGTAGAAAATATGCCTCAATGCGCTCACTGGGCGCACAGTGCTCATAAAGCCGAGCCACATTTTCAACCATTCTCTCCACGGTCTTCCGAGCGATTCCTAAACCCGCTGGAGAAAACCAATAGCCCAGAAAATCAAAGCCTCTGGCTATTCGACCAATAAAGGTCTTGTCGGGATGTTTGAGAACCTTTAACTCATTCATCACCTGGTTAGTTGCCTTGATTGCCTTGCGCAACTTCCAGCGGGTCGGAGCCAGAATCACCCAATCGTCCATATAGCGGACATAGAAACTTCCAAGCTGAGCCATTCGGTCATCCAACGGCTTAAGGAATAACGCCCCAATTAGGGGAGAAAGAGGGCATCCAAGGGAGATGCCCTCTGTTATATCTATATAGTCGCCTCCATCCGACACTTGACATCTCCCCCGGCTAAAGCACGGGGGATTCTACAAGGATGTTACGCAGGAGGGTAAACCCGTCCTGCTCCACCCTTATTTCGATATGATCTGGACAAGGATGTGAACAGGTCATATCGATGCGGGAGTGTCAAAGCTCCCCTAGCCACCTTGGTCAGGTCGAATGACTGTGTGGTTACTTTGCGGAGAATATTAGCAGCGCCGTTAGTATCAGCGTTGAGCAACTTTCCGGTACTTGTTTTATAAAGTCCACGTCTAACTCTTTTTCCTGAGGGTTTCCAGCCTTCGGGTTTTTCACCGTGTTTCGGCAAATAATCGCCATCCAAGAAAGACGCTTTACTGGTATAAGACTCTTCAGTGATTATTAGTTTTATTCCATATTCATGGCAGAGTTGTTCCAGTCTTTCTATTAATCTTTTAGTCGGAATTACAACAAACATTTGGTTCCCCCTCTTTCCCAGATTAGAACTAGTCTTCTGTCCCTTGTTCCAGCCAAATACAATATTTCCAATGCCATTATTTAGACAACGATTAACAATAAATCGAGCAGCTTTGTTAATGGCATCTCTCATCTGGTTGTTGCGTTTCTGTTGGACTCTGTCTAAACGTGAGTCCCAGTAAAATTCAGGCTTCCCGGATTTGTAATTAGCGACTAGCCGACAATACCCCTGATTCATTGACTTTAGCTTTTTGCCGTCAATAATAAAACTTTTCCCTAGAGTCGAGACACAGGTCAACCAATTATCTCCACCATGATCTATGCCTATGGCTTGAGAGTAATCAAGAGTTTGGTTGTCTTTAATTGGTTCTTTTCCGTCATTAATCACCCAGTCAATCCAAAATTGTCCGTAGCAAGGTCTAACGGAGACTTCCTTTACCCAATCAGGGTCTATAAAGTCAGGAGGCTCTAAAGCTATTTCAGTCAGTAATTCAGGTTTGCTTTCCTTACTGACTGAAGGGTAAAATAATCCTTCTTTATAAGTTAAAGCTTGTTGTGGAAAAGTAACAGA
>NZ_JAAHIE010000272.1:0-9691 GCF_010671945.1 Moorena sp. SIO4E2 | reverse complement strand
GGGATCAGCTGCTGGTGCCATGATTAGATCAACCAGTTCATCAGTGACGGCTTCTGGACGACAGTAGGCTTGCAACAGAATATTACGCACTACTTTAGGCTTAGCCAGCTGACTAAAAAAATACTGGGATACTCTTAAACCGTAATAAATCGTGATAATCCGGTACAAAACGGTCAAGGTTCAATCTATTGTGGTCCGAGTGAGAAGTGGTCATTCAGCAATTGGAGTCAAGCCTGCCACTTATCTTTCTGGACGTTCCTCAAATCCCGTTGAGGAGTTGCTTGAAAGCCCGAGTTTTACTATGCTTGCAGTCAAGCCATCCAAGCTCAACTGCATCTAGCAGACTCAGTCCCATACCTTCCAAGAAACGCGCGGTACGGCGCAACAATACTGCCTGCACCTCAGTTTTACTCATATACCGGGTGATATCCTTGTCCGTACCTCTGCTAAGGACATTTTTGGCAGCATTGTGGTCAGCCTGCAACACGACCCCATTGAATCTGGTAAAATTGTCCCCGCTCCTTTTCCCTAATAGGGTTCCAGTTACGGAGTCAACTTGCGACGTGTAGCTAGGCTGGACTTCTGTTACAACCGAGCCAGTCCAATTAGCCCATTTCTGCAAGGATTCCCGCATTACTCCTTTCATCCAACTATTAAGTTTACGGGACATGGCCTTAGACTGGCGTTTATTTCTAATCGGCTGTGTTAAATTTTCGGCAAATACTTTTAATGATTCCCCATTAAAAAGGGACTTAGATGCGGCTCCTATTATGGCCGTAATCTCTGATTGATTTTTTCTGTATCGGCGATTTTCAGTTTTTCTACTTAGGTTATTTTTGAGTATTCGAGCCGACTTGGCTGGGTCGATTTTTTCTAGTTTTCTATGAAGCGCCCAAAGCTTCCCTCTGTTGCGGTTTTTTGCACAGATGCGATCCGATTTATTGGTTGCTACTTTTCCTAAGTTTTTTCCGTGTGCCTGACCATCTGAATCATAAAAAGCCTCTGTGTACCCCTTGTCTACCCCAATAGCTCGACGGTTGGCAGGGATTTCTACGGTGCCATAGTCTACTAAAAAGTGAATCTCAAACTTTCCCAAGAGTTGCTTGTATACCAGTCTAATCTGGCCTTTTATTTTCCGATTAGACCTAACGGTTATTTTGTTTCTCTTTCCTCTCCTCAATCCAGCCAACTCTAGTTGGTAAGTATTACGAGAGAGCCTTTTGCACTTATATCCTACTTGTTGATAGACTATCTGATTCTTGACCCAGGAATGCCCTCGCTGAAATTCCTTCCTAACAAGTCTATGCAGCAATGGATCATCTATAAAAGCTAAAGTCTTAAGCTGTTTACAAAGTTCCTTTCTTCTCCTTTGGCCGTCCCTCCCTGGAAATTTTTTGTAAATCTTCTTAATTACCGCATCAGTGCAAGCTGCCTGCTGAGCTGTGATAGCTTTTGCTACATCACTGACCGTCCATTCCATCAATTTCGCTGGCAGTCCCAGGGTATCAGGAGTCCTAAAACTTCTGACCTCTGGATAGGCTTTTTTCCAATCAAGACCCCAATGACTAATACTACCTAGCTTGTTGTAGGATTCAGACCTGACGATGCCCAGTTTTTTCATGGTAGACAGCAACTCAGCCTGAACCAACTCACTCATCCCTATGACAGGAACGATTTGAGTTGATCTCTTTTTTGCTGTGTCTACTTTCTTGGGCATAGTTAGGTCTGAATCCTACACTTCAATTATACTCTAGCGCTAGTAAAATGTCAATGTCCGAATTGTGGTATTAAATACCGATTTATCCCTATTTTTAGGGGTCTAAATGCGAGGCCAACCCACTTAATCTTTAAGAATCGTTGAAGTAGTGGTGCGCCAAGACGCTGATACCAAGGCAGTTCAGCCCGTTTACGCTCATGGAGTAGTCGTAGAGAAAAGTTGAGCAGGGCGACTCCTTTGGCTAGCTCTGGATTATCTACAGCGGTTTGCATCAGCGCAATACAACCAATAGAGTTTCCGACTAAAAACGCCGGACCACCAACCACCTCCCGACAGAAATCGGCAATTTGTTGCCCCCAGGTTTCAAAGGTGTAGTCTATTTCTATACCAGGAGTCGGTTTAGCTGAAGCCCCAAAGCCAATCAAATCAATGGCATAACATCGGCAGGTTTCCCCCAACACTGGCAAGGTCTTGCGCCAATGTCCGGAAGATGCCCCAAAGCCATGGACCATAACCACAGCTGGTCCAGAATGACCGTAAGCTTTATACCCAATAGAAAAGCCCTGCCAAATCCAGGTTTTTGTTTCAATCTGATCCCTGATTGGGGCTGTGAAAGAGGAGGACATGATCAAAAAATCCCAAGTTATGCCATAGCGTTACCTTTACATTTTTTGACACTCCCCGCTCTAAAGAGACGGGGATTCCCAGATCTACGATCGGCCTTAAACCTTTGTGTCTTAATCTTTGAAGCTGCCAAAAACTAAGCAATATCTAAACCAAAGCCCCGTCAAAACCAAGGTTTGAGTTTAGCTCACAAAAGACCCAGCGGGCTAATCTCCTTGGGCGTTTAGTTACTTATTGAGAAGTGCCTTATCAAGTCCGTTGCTTCCCTGTTTCACCTGGTTTCGGCGTGCCCCGCCGTACCGTTGTTTTCTCAAGTTTTGTCTTGCTGGGTTCACACACCGATTGGTAGTCGTTCGCGTAGCGTGGCCATAGGCCAATGGTTGGGTTTTTAAGGAGGATTTTCCCAGAGACGAAACCTTAGTAGAGTGGAGCCTTACTACAAAACCTTTTCCCTATGCTGCATAACCTGCCGACTATAAAGGCTCCACTCTACTTACGGTAACTTCAAGCCCTCCGGGCATTACTACTTTCAGGTCGGTAAGTTACGGGTCTCTCTCCCGGCTCAGCCTGCGGTTTTTCAGCCTGTACCCTATACTTCAATTATACTATGGCGCTAATGTAGCGACAACCTCTTGATAGAAGTTTTTTTACGGCGACTAAACTCGCTGGTCACTTTCATCCCCGATCTAATCTAAAGATGCCGGGCTTTCAGTGTTTAGTTTTCTAGTAAATAGTCAGCTGCAGGAGTGGTGATTTTACGGATTGCCTATTGAGCCGCGACAACCTATGGTGAAGGTTGGCAAAATGCTCCAGAAGCTCTTTTAGATTCTGAGCAGGTGGAATAGGCTCGATTAAGAATTGGGTCGGGAAATTTACCCTTGATGCTAAATTCGTCTATGAGCTAATTAGCGATCGCATCATCTCCCCTTAACCAAAGCTTGCATTGTAAAGGGGGTTGACCCATGATCCATCACCCATCACCCATCACCCATGACTATAGAAAAAATCATCATCACCATTGGCAGTTATGCTCCGGATTTTGAATTGCCGGGAACTGATGAGCAGGTTCACCATCTCTGCCGTTACTTAGAACGTTTTTCAGGAGTGGGAGTTATTTTCTTAGGCAACAACTGCCCCTATGTCAATTCCTACATCCCAAGACTCAAACACATTCAAGACGAGTTTGAACATCAAGGTTTTACCCTAGTGGGCATTAATGCCAATGATGTTTATCAGTACCCCGCAGAGAGTTTTGAGGAGATGAAGCAGTTCTGCCAAGATCAGCAATTGAATTTTCCTTACCTTTGGGATCCAACTCAAGATGTAGCTCACAGCTTTGGTGCCCAGAAAACCACTGAGGCATTTTTAATTGACCATAAGGGAATTGTATGCTATAATGGGTCAATTGATGATAATCCCCAAGATGGTGACGCAGTACAAGCCCATTACTTACACAGTGCGATCGCGTCTCTTTTAGCAGGGGAAGAGATTTCAACACAATCAACTAAAGTAACTGGTAGTCCTATTCAGTGGCGTTGACACTCCCCGATCTAAAGGCGCGGGGATTCCTAGATCAACGAGCCGCCTTAAACCGCCGTGTTCCTATCTATGACGCCGCCAAAAATAGGACAATACTTAACCAAAAACCCGTCAAAACCAAGTTCCTAGTCAATTCACGACAGACCCAGAGGGCGATTCTCCTTAAGCGTTTAGCTACTTAATAGGAAGTGCCTTAAAAAGTCCGTTTCTCTTCCTTTTCACTTGGTTCCGGTGTGCCGGAAACGAAACCTTATCAGAGGGTCGCCTTAATCACAAAGGTTAAAACTTTTTACTCATAGCCGACTAACTATAAAGGCGACCCTCTGATTACGGTAACTTCTAACCCCACCGTACCGTTTTCTCGTGCATAGTGATTTTTCTGGGTTCACACACCAACTGTTAATTGATGATTGGGTTTTTAAGGAGGAGATTCCCTACCCTCCGAGCATTACTACTTTATGGTCAATCAATTGCGGGTCTCTACCCCGGTTGAGCCAACGGTTTTGCAGCCTGTACTCTATAATTTATTATACATTGGTTTTGACGATGATTCCGGAATCTTCTAGGAAATCTTTTCACGGCTAAAAGCGCGCTGTTCACTTTGATACCCGCTTTAAAGAGACGGGGTTTCCAGCGGTTAGACCTCTAATAATCCTTAAGCTGGGATTAAAAATCAGCGATCAGCGATCAGCGATCAGCTATGACCCATGACGAATGGCAAATTTGACTGTTATCTTGATGTGGATAACAATTTCATAACAAAGAGTCGTGGCATGGGGATAAAATACCGAAGGGTTTTACTAAAATTGAGCGGTGAAGCCTTGATGGGCAATTTGGGCTACGGCATCTCACCGGAAGTGGTTCAGGAAATCGCAGCTGAAGTCGCTGCCGTTTTGAATGAAGGTGTTCAAATGGCAATCGTTGTTGGTGGTGGCAATATCTTTCGCGGACTTAAAGCTGCAGCAGGGGGGATGGATCGGGCAACTGCTGACTATATCGGTATGATTGCCACAGTGATGAATGCCTTGACTTTGCAAGATGCTCTAGAACGAAACGATATCCCGACACGGGTGCAAACTGCAATCGAAATGCAGGAAGTGGCAGAACCGTATATCAGGCGTCGTGCCATTCGCCACCTGGAAAAGGGACGAGTGGTTATTTTTGGTGCAGGTAGTGGTAATCCCTTTTTTACCACTGACACCACCGCTGCTTTACGAGCGGCAGAAATCGATGCTGAGGTAATATTTAAGGCAACTAAAGTCGATGGTATTTATGATTGTGATCCTAAGCTGAATCCTAAGGCCCGACGGTATCAGAGCCTGACCTACAGCCATGTCCTAAGTCAGGATTTGCGGGTGATGGATAGTACTGCGATCGCATTATGTAAAGAGAATGACCTCCCAATTATGGTATTTGATCTAAGGGTGCGGGGTAATATTCACCGCGCTGTTATGGGAGAAACTGTTGGAACAATTGTGGGAGGTTCCTGTGAAATTAGCTGATGTCGAAACCAGTATGCAGAAAGCTGTTGAGGCAACTCAACGAGCGTTCAATACCATTAGGACTGGTCGTGCCAGTACTAGTCTATTGGATCGGGTGATGGTTGAGTACTATGGTACCCCAACCCCCCTGAAATCTTTGGCTAATATCAACACGCCAGACGCTAGTACAATCACCATCCAACCTTACGACAAAAGTATGCTGAGCCAGATCGAGAAAGCAATTACTCTTTCGGATCTGGATTTGCCTCCAAACAACAATGGTGAAGTTGTGCGGTTAAATATTCCTCCACTCACTAGTGAGCGCCGTAAAGAATTTGTCAAAATGGCAAGTAAGTTTGCGGAGGAAGGTCGAGTCTCGATTCGCAATATCCGTCGTGATGCCGTTGACTCTGTCCGAAAACAGGACAAAAATAAGGAAATCTCTGAGGATGAGTCACGGGATTTGCAGGACGAGATTCAGAAGTTGACGAATAAATACACAAAAAAAGTTGATGAAGTGTTCGCGGCTAAAGAAAAAGACATCATGACTGTGTAATGCTACTATGTAATGCTACTGTGTAATGCTATTCTTGGTGGGGGGTGAGTTCATTTTGGCAACTCTTCCCTCTATCGGCATTCACAGTTGTGTGTAATTGTTGTACTTGTGTACTTACTAGTTATTTAACACTTATCTGACAATGAACCGCTCATCCCACGACTAGCCAGGTCTAGGATGAGCAGAAATTTTTAATCTACTTGAATAAAATGACCCGCTGATCCCACGACTAGCCAGGTCTAGGATGAGCGGATTTTTTCTATCTACCTGAACACTTTGTTAATTTTCTCATATTTTTTCTTATTGAACAAAAAAACAAAATTCAGGAATAAAACGACTCAAACCTATATTTGGTAATGGATTTAACCAATATTGACTAACTGCTTCATCCTAATTGATGTATGAATTTTTCGTATATAAATGTAAAAAACAATAGTTTTATGTTAATATATGTTGCAGTTGAGAGTTGCTGTTGTTACTGTAGGCTTATGGCTTAGTTTCTGGTTAATACTCATTTCAAGGAGGGTACCAACCATGCTCTACATCAACACAGATTCTGGCTACGGATCGATTAAGTGATGCCAGAATGATTTAAAGGATATTTCGACCACTGATTCTTACCAAGTTTCCGCAACAAACCGGCGAGAAATATCTTAACCAGTTATCCACCAGACTGAATGGCAAATTGCCGCTTTTCTGACTCCCTTAGCCAATAGTCCGATAGCTAGGGTCGGGGATAAGGCTGTTGCCATCAATTATCAATTATTTGTAGGTAGTCTTTACCAATTTTGAACTGCCTACGGATAACGGTTGCGTGGGAGCAACACTTGACGGTGACTAACTTCACGCTGGCTAACTTTACGGTGACTAATTTCACTCTCAGTGGCTTTAGCGAAGCATCTTAGCATCGGATGCTTGCTGGTTTTTAACTTTTACTTATTTTCAACTATAGGTATTGTAGCACATGAAGATTCAGGGGAAAACTGCTCTGGTTACCGGAGCCTCTCGTGGTATTGGCAGAGCGATCGCTCTGGAGTTAGCCCAACAAGGAATAAGACGCTTACTGTTGGTGGCGCGAAATCGCAAGTTTAGCAGAAGTGGCGGCTGAGATTGAACGACAAGGTGTACTAGTTGTGACGCTCGTCTTAGATCTAACCCAAATAGTAGGAGTCAATATTGCAATCGCACGAGCTTGGCGAAGTTACGGACCAATTGATTTGTTGGTTAACTGTGCTGGCGTTGCTCATCAAGCTCCTTTTCTAGAATCCAAACTGCAAAATTTACCAAAAAAAAAGCGGGTCTAAAGCCCCGTCCTTCTAGGACGGTTAACTTTGTGCTATCATATTTATCGTGAGCAATAGCGATAATCATGATCATCTACGAAATGAAGCTGCAAGGAACGGAATCCCAGTATGGTCGGCTTGATGAAGCTATCCGTACAGGGTTGTTTGTTCGCAACAGCATTGTCAGAGCGTGGATGGATGGTCAAATCAAAAGTCGCAACGATGCCTATAGCTACTGCAAAGTGCTATCAGACAACCCAGAGTTCCCCTGGGTAAGCAAGCTCAACTCGATGGCTCGACAGGCGCACGCGGAAAGAGCCTGGGCATCAATTGAACGGTTCTATCGAAATTGCAAGCAAAAGATACCTGGCAAGAAAGGTTTCCCAAAGTTTAAGAAATACCAAGTTCGAGCATCTGTCGAATACAAGACTTCCGGATGGAAACTCTCTGAAGATAGGCGTTATTTAACCTTTTCAGACAAGTTTAAATCGGGTACGTTCAAACTTTGGGGGAGTCGAGATCTCCACTTCTATCAACTCAAACAAATTAAACGAGTAAGAGTGATTAGAAGGCATGATGGGTATTACGCACAATTTTTGATCGACCAGACTAGAGAGGAGACAAAAGAGCTAACAGGAAAACAGACCGGGCTAGATGTAGGTCTTAACTTTTTCTACACTGATTCATTTGGCGAACAGATAGACAATCCTCGGTTTCTCAGGAGTGACGAACGTAGAATCAAGAAGCTGCAACGTCGATTATCTCGAACCCAAAAAGGAAGTCAAAACCGAAAAAAAGCCAGAAACCGATTAGGTAGAGCACATCTAAAGGTGTCACGCAGACGTAACGATTGGGTTTGTAAATTAGCTCAACACGTCATCCGGTCTCACGACTTGGTTGCGATTGAAAACCTACGGATACGCAACATGGTTAAGAACCACAAACTAGCTAAATCGATTTCGGATGCTGCTTGGTACAGATTTAGGGAATGGTTAGAGTATTTTGGCAGAATTTATGGAGTTCCAGTTATTGCTGTTGAGCCTGCATATACTTCCCAGAATTGCTCGAATTGTGGGGAGAAAGTTATCAAAACTCTTAGCACTAGAACTCATGAGTGTCCTCACTGTGGGTATCTAGCAGATCGGGATCATAACGCTGCGATTCGGCGAAGCCGACGCTACGCGAACAACATTCTTAAATCTGCACTTAAACAGCTATCAAATACCGTCGGGCAGACGGAAATTAACGCCTCTGGAGAGATTGGTCACTACTTGAGTGGGGAAACTCAACCAAGTAAACCAGCTCGAAGAAACAGAAAGAGGAAACCCAAATCGTGAGGTTTGGAATCCCCGCGCATTCATGCCGGGGAGGATGTCAAAGGAAGAAATCGCCACAAATTTAATGGGTATGTACACGATGACTCGTCTAATTGGGCGACGCATGGCAGCACGACGAGAAGGCACTATTGTAAATGTTTCTAGTTTGATGGGTAAAGTAGCAGCACCGACGATGGCAAGCTATTCAGCTACCAAATTTGGCATTGTTGGTTTTACCCAAGCCTTACGAGGGGAGTTAGCGCCACAAAATATTCGGGTAATTGCTTTACTGCCATCGTTAACAGATACTGATATGGCGCGAGGATTACAGTTGTTTCGCTGGGTGTTGCCGATGACTCCCCAACAAGTCGCCAAGGTGCTAGTCGCCAAACTGGAGAAGAACTCATCGGAAATTTTAGTGGGATGGCAAAGTCATTTAACTGTGTGGTGTCAGCGTTTCTTTCCTTCCCTACGGTCGAAGATGTTACTGATAGCAGCTCCTTTATCTAGAAGAAAAAGTTTTGGAGAAATAGCAAACAGGCAACAGACAACAAGCAACAGAAAAGGATTTTGGAGAAAAGTTTTGGATTTTGGCTTCTTTAGATCTAGTATACAAACCTTTGATCAAGGGTTTGATCAAGCTTTAAAAGACAAATTTCCTGATTAACTTTTCCGATATGAACAAGACTTAGACAGCCTACATATAGATTGGCTGCTTAAGTCTTGTATAAGCTGATAGCTGATAGCTGACTGCTTACCTGAAGCCTGGTTTTCAAGCCCCTTCCCGTAACTTATCCAAAACACTGCGGTCTTCTAGAGTGGAGGTATCTCCAGCCACCTCTTGACCTGCAGCTAGCGATCGCAATAGCCGTCGCATAATCTTTCCGGAACGGGTCTTGGGCAAAGCATCAGTAAAGCGAATGTCACCAGGACGTGCGATCGCACCAATTTCTTTGACTACGTGCTGCTTTAGTTCTTGCTTGAGTTCGTCACTAGCGCTATAACTGCCTTCTAAGGTCACAAAGGCAAAGACATCTTCCCCTTTTAGCTCATCAGGTTTACCGACTACAGCTGCTTCAGCTACAGAAGGATGAGAAACCAGTGCTGACTCCACTTCCATGGTTCCTAAGCGGTGACCAGAGATATTCAACACATCATCGACACGACCCATAACC
>NZ_JAAHIE010000271.1:0-9705 GCF_010671945.1 Moorena sp. SIO4E2 | reverse complement strand
TATTCAATTTTAAAGGCCCTGCGATCGCAATCGACACCGCCTGCTCTTCCTCAATGGTTGCAGTTCACCTGGCCTGTCAGAGTCTTTGGACTCGAGAGTCTACCTTGGCTTTGGCTGGGGGTGTGAATATTATCCTGTCACCCATTGGTCACATTGCCCTAAGTAAGCTAAAAGCCCTGTCTCCCGATGGTCGCTGCAAAGCCTTTGATGCCAAAGCCAATGGCTACGTTCGCAGTGAAGGAGCAGGTTGCATTGTCCTCAAGCCCCTATCCCAGGCATTAGCTGATAATGACCCGATTTACGCCACTATCCGAGGCAGTGCGGTTAACCACGATGGTCGTAGCAAGGGACTGACGGTTCCCGATGGTTCAGCTCAAGAAGAACTGATCGCTCAAGCCTTAGACAATGCTGGCGTAGCACCCTCGGAAATTAGCTACATTGAAGCCCATGGTACTGGCACACCCCTGGGAGATCCCATGGAAATGATCGCCCTCGCTTCCGTGCTTGCCACTGATCGTCAGGAGGGAAACTATTGTGCTGTCGGAGCAGTTAAAACCAATATTGGCCATTTGGAAGCTGCTGCTGGCATTGCTAGTTTAATCAAAGTTGCCTTATCCCTCAAACATCAACAACTACCCCCCAGCTTGCACTTTGAAGACCCTAACCCCGATATTCCCTTCGATACTCTACCGCTACGGGTTCAGCAGACTCTAAGTCCTTGGCCTGAGGAGTTTGGTTTAGCCAAGGCTGGGGTCAGTTCCTTTGGGTTTGCCGGTACTAACGCCCATGTGATCTTAGAACAAGCTCCTGAATCCTCCCAAGTCCCGGATCAGACAAGACCCCTCAAGCCACCCTACTTACTACCGCTCTCAGCCCATAGTCCAGAAGCGGTCAAATCCCTGGCTCAGGCTTATCAAGACTGGTTAGCCACTAGAGATATCGACCCTACCTTATTAGAGGACATTTGCTACACCGCTAGTGTCCGGCGCACTCACCATCAACACCGCTTAGCTGTGGTAGTTAACTCCCCTGAAGACGCGAAGGAGCGCCTGCAAGATTTACTCCAAGACCCCTCAGATGTTGACCTAGCTGGTGGTAGTGAACCGGGCAACCGCCCCCCGAATGTAGTTTTTGTTTGCTCTGGTCAGGTGCCTCAATGGTGGGGGATGGGACGGGAGCTACTGCAATCGGAACCAGTATTTCGAGGGGCTATAGAGGAGTGCGATGCCCTGATTCGCTCCCAGGCTAACTGGTCTTTGTTAGCGGAGTTAACAGCGGACGAGTCTGAATCCCGCCTTGGGGAAACGGAAATTGCTCAGCCTGCTATTTTTGCCCTACAAGTTGCCCTGGCTCGGCTGTGGCGTTCTTGGGGCATAGAGCCAAAAGCAGTGGTGGGTCACAGTTTAGGTGAAGTGGCCGCAGCTCACATTGCTGGTACTCTGAGCTTAACCGATGCTGTGAAGTTAATTTGCGATCGCGGTCGCGTGATGCAGCAAGCTACAGGCAATGGCAAGATGGCAGCATTGGAACTCTCCGTAGCGGATACAGAACAACTGTTGTCTGAATACGATCCTATTTTCGAATCGGCAAACCCCAACCTAGGCATCGCAGCAATTAACAGTCCCACCTCAACGGTGGTGTCTGGAGAGTCTACAGCAATGGAATTATTCCTTGAATTCCTGGCACAGCGGCAACGGTCGGTGTTATGCCAATTGCTGCCAGTGAATTATGCCTTCAATAGTTCCCAAATGGAACCCTTTCAGCAGGAATTGGTGCAGGAACTGGAAGGGCTCGAACCCCAGCCAGAAACTATTCCCATCTACTCTACAGTTACCGGTAGCTCTAGTGAAGGTTCAGCTTTCGATGCTATCTACTGGGGGCAAAATATCAGGCAACCTGTCCGCTTTGCTCCAGCTATTGAAGCGCTAGTGGAAGCTGGTCATACCATCTTCTTAGAAATTAGCCCTGACCCTGTCCTTTCCGGATATATTGCTCAAACCCTCAACCATCTCGATCAAGCCGGGGTTGTCTTACCCTCCCTACGCCCTAGTCAGGGGGAACGGGCCACCATGCTCACCTCTCTAGGTAAACTCTACACCCAAGGCTTTACAGTCGCGTTGCATAAACTATTCCGATCTTCCCATTCTCGGGTTGTGAGTTTACCCTGCTACCCTTGGCAGAAAGAACGGTATTGGGTAGAGCAGAAATCTCAAACACCATCTCAAACACCACTACCGAACTTGTTGGTAGGGGAAGAGCAACAGGAGGTTACCCCAGAGTCCCTGACCGATTCCCTGGTCGAGGATTCCCTGTACGAGATTCAGTGGCAACTTCAAGAGCGTACACCCGAAGCAGAAACTCAGGCCACTGAAGCAACTGAGCCTGGTCAATGGGTGATCTTTGCGGATTACGGTGGCGTAGGACAGGCATTAGCAGAAAATTTGCGATCGCATGGTCACAGCTGTTGCCTGATTTATCCAGGTGAAGTTGACCAAAGCCTACCAGGAGGACTTGGAACCATCAACCCTGCTGATCCCAATCATTTTAAGCGGCTGTTCCAGGAAATTCTTGGAAATAATCCATTGCCCTGTCATGGAGTAATTCATCTGTGGAGTCTAGAGACTGAACAGTCTGAAGCACTCACACCATCCTCTCTCGAAGAGTCTCACGTATTGAGTTGTGGAAGCGTACTGCACCTAGTTCAGGGACTAGTTCAGGCACTGGTCAATACTGGTAGTTCAACCTTACCGAAATTGTGGTTAGTAACCTCTGGCAGCCAAGCAGTGGAAGCCAACCCTGCTCCGGTAGCACTGGCTCAAGCCTCTTTGTGGGGCATGGGACGAGTAATTGGCCTAGAACACTCTGAAATTTGGGGAGGGCTACTCGATTTAGACCCATCTATATCTGATAATTCTGATAATTCTGATAATTCTGATCATAAGGGTGCTACGCAACAGGCCATGGCTCTGTTCTCAGAAATTTGCCAGGGAGACGGGGAAGACCATGTAGCATTCCGCCAGGGACAACGCTATCTGGCTCGCCTGGTATCTAGCAAACCCACTCAAACGGAATGTTTAACAGTGCAGGCTGATGGTATCTACCTGATTACTGGTGGCTTGGGCAGTTTAGGACTCCGGGTTGCCCGGTGGATGGTTGAACAAGGGGCAAAAAACCTAGTGCTACTAGGACGCCGAGAACTTCCACCATCAGATCAGTGGGCAAGCTTACCCCAAGACAGTGAGTCTTGGAAACGGGTTAACGCGGTTCAAGAACTCAAAGCCATGGGAGCCAAGGTGATTGTGGCTCAGGCTGATGTCAGTAATCAGGATGAGATGTCTGAGGTATTTGAACACTTGCGTAATACTCAGATTCCCCTCAAAGGTGTTATCCATGCTGCCGGGATTGAAAATTATCAGGAGATACAAGGGATGGACCTGAATGTATTTCAGGCTACCCTGCAACCTAAAGTAATGGGGGCATGGCTGCTCCATCAACTTACCCAAGAGATGAACCTAGACTTTTTCGTCTGCTTCTCCTCGATTGCCTCCCTGTGGGGCTGTCAGGGAAAAGCTGATTACGCTGCTGCTAATGCTTTCCTGAATGCGATCGCACATCATCGTCAAGCCCTAGGATTACCTGCTTTGAGCATCAATTGGGCACCCTGGTCTGGAAGTGCCATGGTGTCTGAACAGGTCAAGAGCTTATTGAAGCGCATAGGAGTAGACCCATGGCAACCAGAAGAAGCCATCACCATTTTGCCATACCTTCTGGGGTCGAACAGCCCTCA
Organism: Moorena sp. SIO4E2; assembly: GCF_010671945.1. NCBI lineage: Bacteria > Bacillati > Cyanobacteriota > Cyanophyceae > Coleofasciculales > Coleofasciculaceae > Moorena > Moorena sp. SIO4E2. Next base: position 5,918 of record NZ_JAAHIE010000271.1, on the reverse strand, counting down.
ACTAATCGCTGCTAAGTTCAACTCGGATGTCTTTAAAAAGAAGTTATCCAAGTCCTAGTTTGGATCCATCATTCTTCCCCAAGGGGCAAAGATGGAGTTAGTTTTGTCCTGACTATTACCTGTTTCGTAATCCAGTCAGCAGCCGGATATCTGGCTAGTGCTAAGTTTTTCGTGGGTGGTTGCTCTACCGCGATCGCAGCTAGGAGTTCTTCCAGGGGGTTTCCTGATCTTCTGCCTCCCTGGGCTGATCAGGATCAACGGTGATGATGGCAGACCCCCCTGCTTCCAAACCGGCTTGATTCCCTTGAGATACCACCACAAAGCGACCAAATGATGCGGCTTCGGCAATCGGTAGTCCAAATCCCTCCCGGTCAGACAGAAACACTACCGCTGTTGCCTGTCGATACCAAAGAGCCGCGAATGCGATGGCCTTTCGGCCACGCTACGCGAACGCGCTATGTGACCATGATAGTGAACCCAAGGCAAGCTCTCAATTGACTTCAGGAACGCTTCACCCCTAGCTTGGGTGGAAGTATTCATTCCTGCTAGGACTTACGAAGTTGACTTGGTAATCGGTAATTGGTAATTGGTGTACGCCAATTTTCCTGGAGTCCAGTTTTGAGTAAGTCCTGTTGCCTTGATGAGACCTAGGTGTGGAAATTGGTTTCAGCTCAAGTGGGGCAAGGCTTCGGTGAATATTGTTCACCCAATGGTCTAGGTCAGTTTTGAGAAGTTTCGAAAAAAAATCGTTCTTCGGCATAAAACATACGCTGAACCCCGAAAAGTTTTTAGAAGCTAACAATCAAGGGTTTTTCAGTATGCACAGCAAGACCTACACACTCTACATATCAAATTCTGATCTTCGTCCAAACTAAGTTGATGTTAGATCAAGTCCGGTTAATCACTTCCCAAATCATAAAACCCAATCTCAAGGGCTACTGGTAGGGTGCGTTACTAACTCAACTTACCACTTATAGGGTTTGGATTCCAGTTTTGAGTAAGTCCTGTTCCCTTGATGAGACCTAGGTTTGGAAATTGGTTTCAGCTCAAGTGGAGCAAGGCTTCGGTGAATCTTGTTCACCCAATGGTCTAGGTCAGTTTTGAGAAGTTTCGAAAAAAAAATCGTTCTTCGGCATAAAACATACGCTGAACCCCGAAAAGTTTTTAGAAGCTAACAATCAAGGGTTTTTCAGTATGCACACCAAGACCTACACACTCTACATATCAACTTCTGATCTTCGTCAAAACTAAGTTGATGTTAGATCAAGTCCGGTTAATCACTTCCCAAATCATAAAACCCAATCTCAACGGAAATAAAGCATGATAATTGTCCTCAAAGCAGCCACTCCGACAGTCGAAATTGAACGCATTAAACACGAACTGTCCCAATACAAAGTCAGCGTCGAAAAAATCATCGGCAAACACCGAGTGGTGATTGGTTTAGTCGGTGACACGGCTGAACTCGATCCCTTAAAAATTCAGGCTGTCAGTCCTTTTATTGAAAAAGTATCACGAGTTGAACATCCCTTTAAACGGGCGAGTCGAGACTTCCGACATGGTGAACCCAGTGAAATTATTGTTGAAACACCGAACGGTTCTGTTGCTTTTGGCGAACACAGTCCCATCGTTCAAACTGCCGGCCCTTGTTCGGTTGAAAATGAACAGATGATTGTCGAAACCGCCCAACAAGTTAAAGCAGCAGGTGCTCATTTCCTACGTGGTGGAGCCTACAAACCTCGGACTTCCCCTTATGCTTTTCAAGGGCATGGTGAGAGTGGTTTGGAATTGCTGGCCATTGCACGTCAAGAAACAGGCTTGGGAATTATCACCGAGGTAATGGATGCAGCCGACATTGAAAAGATAGCAACTGTTGCAGATATTCTCCAAGTTGGTGCTCGTAATATGCAGAACTTTTCTCTGTTAAAAAGAGTTGGTGCTCAAGAGAAACCGGTTCTGCTGAAGCGGGGAATGTCCGCAACCATTGAGGAATGGTTAATGGCGGCTGAATATATTTTAGCAGCCGGAAATTCCAATGTTATTTTGTGTGAACGGGGAATTCGCACCCATGACCGCAAATATACCCGCAATACCCTCGATTTATCCGTGATTCCTGTCTTGCGGACACTGACTCATCTTCCCATTATGATTGACCCCAGTCACGGGACTGGTAAAGCCGAATACGTCCCGGCAATGGCAATGGCCTCAATTGCAGCAGGAGCTGATGCTCTGATGATAGAAGTTCATCCCAACCCTTCCCAAGCCCTGTCTGATGGCCCTCAATCCTTGACGCCTCATCGCTATCAAGAACTGATGCAAGAAATGGCAGTTATTGGTGAAACAGTGGGTCGTTGGCCGGAAAAGTTAGCCCTCACCCCTTCATCCCCTCAAGCTACCCAAAAATTCAGTGCCATTGTTTAAAATTTCTTGTGAGTTGAAGTAAACATTGAAGGCTAAGTTAGATTGATTCAACTCACAATATCTCATCAAACAGGTCTTTTTGCCCAATTCTAGAGAAATAATGCATATGAACGCTCAAACCCTAGTATTAAGGCCAATTTTTTCCCAAAACTTTCCGCGAAAGCGGAATTACATCGAACCTGTATTACTCAGCCCATTTCAGCGAATATTGCTGACGACAAACGGCACTGTTACGGATATGATTGAAGCCTACTCGGGGGAAGCAATCAAAATCAAAAAGCTGTTTGAAGACAAGATTACAATCAAAGAAGACATCCTGCCGATGAACCTCAAAAAAGACACAGAAGTCATCGCTCGCAAAGTGCTACTTCAAGGTAAGATGAGTGACCGCAATTATGTCTATGCCGATTCAATTTTAGTTCTCGACAGACTGAATGAACAAATGCGAAGCCAACTGTTACAGACCAAAACTCCCATTGGGAAACTCTGGATCGAAAACAAGGTGGAAATCTTCAAAGAAAATGTCGAACTTGGCAAAGAACATGCAGGTGATTTAGCTGATTATTTCCAGATTGAACCCGAAGATAATCTCCTGTATAGAACCTACTGCGTCATCTCCAATCATCAGTACACCATGATGATTACAGAGAAGTTTCCGGAAAATAATTTTAGGCGAAAGCTCTAATAGTATCGGTTAATTCTGTTGAAGAACTTCTGAAATTTCAATATTTCATAGGACGCCACTATGCTTAACAATCATTTCTCAACGAAGGTTTGCATTATAGGAGCTGGACCGGCAGGTCTATTATTGGCAAACATCCTACAGCAAAATAAGATCCCGTGTATAGTAGTCGAAAAATACAGTCGTGAGGAGGTCTTTTCCCGTGCCCGAGCGGGACTAATCGATCACAAGGCGGTAAGTATTCTGAAGCAGTATGGACTCGCCGACCGCTTGTTGAGAGAAGGAAAGCCCCATGGGAAGTGTGAATTCCGAAGCCCGGAATACAGCTTTGTACTCGAATACTCCAAAATGTGTGAGGGTCGAACGCACTATACCTATCCTCAGCAGGAGTTGTTGGTCGATCTGATCCAGAAGTTTCAAGAGGCTGGCGGAGAAATACGATTCAGCACGAAAGGTCTTGTGGTTAAGAATAGCTATCCTGCGCAAGTCTCGTGTTACGACGAGATTAAACAAAGCACGATTGTTATTGATTGCGACTTCATTGCTGGATGTGACGGTTTTCATGGTATTGCCCGAAAATCAATTCCTGAGGAAGCTGTAGATATTTACTACAAAAATTACAATTTTTCTTGGCTAGCAATCACGGCTGCAGCACCTCCCTCAACCGAGCATATTATCTATGCAATACATCCTTATGGATTTGCCGGTCATATGCTCAGGAACGAAAAAATTTCCCGTTATTACCTGCAAATATCATTAGACGACAGCGTTGATGATTGGCCCGATGAACGTGTTTGGTCAGAACTCCATGTTCGACTTGCCAAAGATGGATGGTCACTGACCGAAGGTAAGATTACTGACAAGCAAGTGCTGAGGATGAGGAGCTATGTCTCGAACCCAATCCAGTACAAGCACCTTTTTCTTGCAGGAGATGCTGCCCACATTCTCACTCCCTCAGGTGGCAAAGGCATGAACCTAGCCATTCAGGATGCTGAGGTTTTGGGCAAATTAATGGTGAACTACTATCTAATCAGCCACAATGACTCTATCCTTCAACAATACTCAGCTATTCGTCTGCCAGAGATCTGGCAAACCCAGGAGTTTTCCCACTCGCTGCTTCATATGGTGAATATCGATGAACAAAATTCAGAGAATGACCGCTTCATGAAGCAGCTCCAACAGTCTAAGATATCTCAACTGATGAGTTTGAAGACATTTGCAGCAGACTTTTCCCGAAAATATGTTGGGAGTTTATCTGACTCTAATCAGCTGGAGATGGCATGCTAATAATAATAATTACTCGCGTTTCTTTGGAAACTATTGAGGCAAGCATTCAGCCACTCTCCATTTAACAGGTTGTACAACACTTCTTGTTAGATAAATCAAATCGTTAACTAGTTGTCAAAGTATTTCGTTTAGGAGGTTTTTATGACACTTAACAATTCAGATAGTTTCAAAATGTTCGATGCAATTGTCATTGGCGGCGGACCTGCTGGAGCAACTTGTGCATACAAGATAGCAGCGAATGGTCACTCAGTTCTTTTATTGGAAAAGGGAAAGTTTCCGCGATTTCATATCGGCGAGTCGATGGTGCCCTATCTGTATAAGCTGTTTGAGATGATAGATATCTCTGACAAAATCAAGGAAGGTGGGTTTGTGCAGAAAAACGGAGTTGAATTCTTAACTGGGACAACTGGAGATCTGAGGCGGCAGAATTTTGGCAATGTGGCAAAAGGGCAAACCCCGTTTTCATACAACCTTAATCGTGCCCGTTTTGACAAAATTCTCTTGGATCATGCTAAGGATACAGGGGCTCAAGTATTAGAGGAAGCAGATGTCAAGAAACTCATATTCGATGGCGAACGACTTGCCGGAGTCCAATATCAGTATCAAGGTTGCAGACATGAAGCCCGAGCGAACTTTGTGGTAGATGCTAGTGGTCGGGCTGGGTTAATTGCCAAGCATTTTAACCTAAGGAAAATGAATAATAAGCTGCAAAATGTTGCCGTTTTTCAACACTATAAGGATGTGGTTGCTGAAAACAATCCAGGTGTTGAAGGTGACGTGCTATTCAGCTGCCATGAAGATGGTTGGCTCTGGGGGATACCTATTGAAACCAACGTGATGAGTGTTGGAGCTGTGATGCCATTAAGCCTACTAAAACAGAGCAATCCCGAGGAAATTTTCAAAGCACATTGCGATCGCTCTCCCCGCATTAAGAGTGCGATAAAAGGCGCAACTCCCTTGTTTGATAAACCGAAAGTAGAATTAGATTTTTGTTATTATTCTGAACAGTTTACTGGACCTGGATATTTTATTGTTGGCGACGCAGCCTGCTTTGTAGATCCAGTATTTTCTGGGGGTGTTTTTCTCAGCATGCTCTGTGGACTAAAAGCAGCTGAGGCAATACACGAAATTTTTGATGGTAAGGATGATTTGGAGGCATGTCAAGACTTTGAAAACTTATGCAAAACAGGGTACGACTCCTACTTCCGAGTGGTCTACTCTTACTACTATGAATTCAACAGAGACATGAATAAGATGGGTCTAAACTTACCCGGCGGTTTCCGCTTTGTACTTCAAACGTTTGCCGGGGATTTTTGGGCTGAACGAGACCAGCCTGTATTGAGCTACCTACGTTCTAAAAAAGAATGGGATACCTTCGAGCAGCCTTTTGAGCGCATTTACGATTGCCCGATCTATCCAGATACTCATTACAAAGCTGCAGATCCAGCAAGCTTTACACCCCCAGAAGATTTTCTTGAATCAATTAATACACAGACACAAACAGAGACACAAAAGGCGGCAGTTTTGTAGA
>NZ_JAAHIE010000270.1:0-9707 GCF_010671945.1 Moorena sp. SIO4E2 | reverse complement strand
GAAATTGTCGATGACTTTCCAGAATTGACCGAAACAGACATTAAAGCTTGCCTAGAATTTGCTGCTGATCGCGACATCGTTTAATTGCCACGGATACTGAAAAATTCAAGCTTTGCGTCTTAGAAACGGCACCAGTATTTCACTAATTTCCTTCGACCAATGCTCCTGAGGGTAATGTCCAGCTTCCTCCAGCTTCACCAATTCCCCATTCTTAAGCTGATTAGCAAATTGCTCAGCTTGGTCAACCGGAAGCCAAGGGTCTTTGAGTCCCCAAACAATTAAGGTTGGTTTGTCCCAGTTGCGGAAACCTGATTCAATTTCTGCCATACACTTGTTCATCTGGATATTCTTGATTGTCGCTACCAGAGAACGTCCAGGATCGGAGCTTTTGAGGAAAGGCTTGCGATAGAGATCTAAATACTTGTCTTCAATGCGATAGCGAGACCCCCCTTCCAGACTTCGGTCAACTAACAGGGGGTCTTGGGTTAACATATCTCCGATGAATGGCCATCCCCATTGCTGCATCTTGCTGGGTAACTTGGCAGCCGACGAGACAGGTGTATTGAGAATCACTAGACGCTCAATCTGGTCTGAGTGACGCAAGGCATATTGAAGTCCCACTGAGGCGAGAAAGCCTTGGACAACTAAGGAAAACCTTTCGATTTCCAGCTGTTTAAGGAAATCGCCTAAGGCTTCAATGAACGCATCTGGTGTGTAAGGAAAGTCAAGCCGATCCGGTTTTGCGGATAATCCAGAACCGAGCCAATCTGGTGCGATCGCATCGTACCCTACTTTAGCTAAATCTGGCATGATCTCACACCAGCAAAAACTCTGGGATGGCAAGCCATGAAGCAGTACTACTGGCACTGGTTTACTATCGCCAACGGCTTTAGCTTCCCGATAGAACCATTCCCAAGACCCGACTTCTATAGATTGTTCACTGATGGACACGGTTGTTTTGCCTTTACGCTGTTGCTTGTCGTGTGGCAATCCTGATCGACTTGTGAACAATACTTCCCTTGAAAATAGTTCGTCAGTCCTGAGTGCTGAGTTTTGAGTAAGAACTGTGACTGTTCACTTTTCAGCTCGGATTGCTATATGAGCTTACCCCTGAGTGGGAATTTAGACAAGTGAGGACTCAGGTGCCAGACTTTTATGGCAAGGGGCATGTGTTGCAACCACATACAGATGTTTCTTGTGCAGCTGGGTATGCATTGGTCCACTGACCGTTCCAAAAAGCGCCATGGTCGGCACATGTATCTCCACAAATCTCAGGAGCATAAGTGTTATTGAGAATAGGTTCGATAGCTGGATAATCACAGCCGCAAGAATAATTCTCCCTAGCCTTCTCACGAATCGTGTTTTTCATTTTCCCTAGCCAGCTACGGCTTTGATCATTCACCTTGAACATAATAATATTCTGACCTTGGATGAGCCCAAACATATCACCATAAAGCGGGAACGATTGCTCAAGAGTCTGGAATATGCTGGGACGAGTGGCCATAAGATACTGGGGATAGGGATGACTTGCATCTGCTCCAATACTTGCAATCATCGTTGTGGAGGCTGCCATCGTATTAGCTAGCTTTACAGCAAAGTCACGTGTCCCCCTGTTTTTAGTTGTAGTATTTACACCAATCACATCAGCATAGAAAACTTCTGGATAGGATTGATCTTGATCTGATAACGGCATGACCTTGAAGCCAATGTTTTGCCGTGTGTTTTCACTCATGTTTGACATCGCTTCTGTATAGCCCATGAGTGCACGTCCCCAATCATTACTAAACCACTCTGCCTGCTGGTAGGGCTGCTGCTTGGGCTCCATAGAATCCGTTGCATTCTCATAGCTTGCCATCCCTAGCAACTCTTGCATGTTGTCTATCGCCTGGGAGTTAAGTTGGCATTCATTCTCAGGCAATGGGAAGGGATATTCTCCAGTCAAGCTATGGGCAATGTCTAGGTAAAGAGTAGCATTTGTCGTGCCACCAGCCATATCAAGCATCATGCCCCGAATATCGGGGGGAATCTCGCTGGTATAGGTGCATGAAGACAAAGCACTCTGAATTTCATCTAGGTTCGTTGCATTGGCAATCGCTGGATCATCTTGTCTATAAAATAAGATATTTGCACAACCAAGCTGGGGAATTGCGTAATACTCCCCACCTACCTTAACCCCATCTATTGCGTATTCAACGAAGTCCTCCAAGTTGTCGATTTCACTAGCCTGTATCGGTTCGAGCCAGTTTTTACTGCGAAAGTAGTCGAAAAACATGGCATCGAATACATAAACATCTGCATCTTCAGGAGGATTATTCGAGTAACCCCCATCCCAATCCTCCGAAGGAACGAAATTCAAGGGAACGTTTGGTTCAACCAAATCCCATTCAGCTTGTATTGCTGTTTGGAATTGCTCAAGCCGAGGAACGTATGGATACAGTGCAACCTTTAGCTCTGTAGCCAATGCTTCTCCTATTCCTAGAAGACTGATAGCCAAGGCTAAAATTAGGGTCAAGCTGAAATTAATTAGTTTTTTCATCACTATTTCATCACTACATATCTAGCCCCTTTTTTCCCTCGTGGATCAATCAGTGCCTGCTGAACTTGTTGACAATCAGTAGCAGGCAGCAGTGGCAAGGATTGCCGACTTGTTCGAGTTGAGTAACCCGGGGGAATCGAAGCCAAGAACCATTGGAAACCTTTATTCTGACATCGGTTACCCTAGCATATTATGAGTTCATTTTTCTTGCGCTTACCCTGGAACACTTGGTTCTTCTTTTGATCAAATTACTAAATTTTACACTAAAAGTATAAATTTTTATAAATAATTGGGTAGATTTATCTTAGGTTGTAATAAAAAGATACAAATTACGTTACTAACTAGCAGTTAACCATAGGAGATTAGGCGTGAACGCAGCTGAACAAGCAATCGGCTTAGAAGTCACCACCAAAATTGCGGCTGTTGTGAATTTGTTTAAGTCTGAATTCCCTGATGCCAAGGCTGACCTCAAGCCTTGGACCAATGACCCGGAAACCCGAGAACTGGTGGATCCTAACTCCATTGACATTGGTTTTCACTTCCCTGGCTGGAGTAGACGCTTCCAAAGTCGAAGTATTTTGTTACAGATTCGGTTTCATAAAGACCACTTGGATCAATCTGATCGGCTGATTGGTTTGGAAGCGACCGCCTTTAACCATCAAGGAGAAGCTTGGCGACTGTCCACAGTGGAGCGTTGGCAAATTATCGGTAATTGTCAGCCATCAGCTGAAGTGGGGGAAAAGCTAAAACATTTCTGTCGTCAGGTGTTTGAGTTGTTTCTCTGATTGAACTTGTTGAATCTGGTTTCAAGCCAATAACCTTGGCCAAAAGGCCACGCTTTAGGCTTTGCCGACGCTGCGCGAAAGCCAACAACCTTCAACATTAAACCTTAAACCTTCAACATTAAACCTTAAACCTTCAACATTAAACCTTAAATCTGATATCCCCTTGGTGTAATCATCCAATCCTGATGAATATCAGTGCTTTGATTACCAATTAGCACCATAGTTAGCATATCAATGGGTATTTCCAGCATTTTGTCAAGAGTTGTGAGAGTGATGTTTTCATCGTCTCGATAGGCTGAAACCACAATGGCTACAGGGGTATCAGGCTTACGATGCTTGAGAAAAATCCGTTGTGCGATCGCAATCTGCTCAGTACGATTACGCGATCGCGGATTGTACAACGCAGTCACAAAATCTGCTGCGGCTGAGGCTTCTAGACGCTTTTCGATTACTGGCCAAGGGGTCAATAGGTCACTCAAACTAATGGCACAAAAATCATGCATCAGGGGTGCTCCCACACGAGAGGCAGCAGCTTGTAACGCTGTAATACCAGGAAATACTTGCACCTGGGGTGTCTTACCATCCCAGCCCCTAGAGCGCAATTCTTCTAGGACTAACCCCGCCATACCATAGATACCGCAGTCACCAGAGGAAACCACTGCTACCGTTAATCCCCACTCAGCCAGTTCAATAGCCCGTTTTGCTCGTTGGGTTTCTTGGGTAATTGGTAAGGCTTCGATAATTTGTCCTGGACGTCGCAAGGTTGAAATTAAATTGATATAGAGGGAGTAACCAATCACAGCATCAGCGCTGGATATAGCCGTTTTAGCGGCTGGGGTTATTTGGTCAAGATTTCCCGGACCGATACCCACTAGCAACAGTTTCCCCATACGTCCAGTGTATTCTACTGGGGATTGAGCAATCGCTACAGTTACTGCTCCTGGTTGATTAGCTGATTTGACTATTTGTTTGGGAACTAATAAGGGTTGAAGGTTAGTCGCTTGTAAGTTAGTCGCTTGTAGGTTAGAACCTTCAACCTTCAACTTGCTAACCTTGGCCAAAAGGCCACGCTTCGCGAACAACTTGCTAACCTTCAACCCTCTAGCGCCACAGAGAGCTGCTGCTTCGGCAACGCTGGGAGTACCAACTTCTGCCGCCACCACATCCGATGGGTTGGGTACGGTTACGGAACGGAGTACGTCAGCTGGGAAAGTGCGTAAAGGCCAATGGCGCTCTTGGCACAATTGGACTATGCCGACTTCATCGGCTTTGCGGTCAATAGTAGCAATTCCTGCGATCGCATTTTCTGATAAACCATAACCCTCACAGGTCTGCCGAATCGCCATTTCAATCAACTGCTTCGATGTTCCTCGCTCACAGCCAATTCCCACCCACATTACCCGTGGATACCACTGCACGTTTGGTAAATCCGATTCTGGAGAAAATTGCTGGTGGGTGGGACTAATCCAAATCCTGGCTTTAGGTGAGATCGACTCGGATTCACTTGTAGCGCTATCCTCTGGAAATCCGAAATAAAAAGGATGTCCATCTCTAAGATGAGCTTGCCAAAGAGTGGAACCAGCCTCTTGAATTACCTGTACTATTTCCCCACGGGCAACCACAGCACTGACTCTAGTCCAATCCCCTTTTCCCCGATACCAGCCAAAGGGAATACCTAAGACATCAACTCCAGGTAGACCTAAATCCGCTGCTGCTCCCGTTAAAATAGGCGTTGAGTCGAGTTGGGAAGCAATTAACCGTGTCAGTTGATCTGCCCCCCCTTGATGACCACTACACAAACTAATTACAAAACCTCCCCCTTGATCAACTACCACAACTGCTGGATCACTGGACTTATCCGTTAACAAAGGAGCAATTAAGCGCACCGCTGCTCCGGCTGCCAAACAAAACACCAAAGCACGGTGGTTTGGCCAGAGGGAGGCAATGTGGTCTTTGAGAGAACCCTTGTAGACAGCAACCTGTTCTAGGGTGCTCAGAGAATTCGGTACCCAAAGAGTTGCACCAGTAGTTTGACACAGGGGTTGCAGGATTTGAGCCCCAGTAGGAGTGGTAGCGATCGCAGCTAGGGGTTGGAAATTTTCAAAAACCGATGCCATCATGAAAGAAATAAACGTTAACTAGGGCAGATCAAGATACCCAGCTTTACTCTTAAAATAGAATATTCCCGCTTGCTGTTTATCGGTTCCTCGATTCCCAAACAAGCCTAAAAATACCCCAGCTAATAATAACTGATATACTGACGAACTTAGTAGTGTTTTTTTTCAATAGTTTACAGTTAACATTTTGATAAATACCAAGTAACTTAAAATCTGATATAATCCTAATTTATTATTAATTATATTATTACAATTCAACCGCCATACTCTAGATAACATTTATAACTATATCATCAAACTCAATACTGATTTATGTTCACACTAAAAAATAATCACATCTCTTTACTAAATAACAAGCTGCTAACCTTCAAGCTACTTTAAAATTAGATTTTCTATTATGTCACTTTCTATTGCTTATCTCGGACCACCAGGAACTTATACAGAAGCCGCTGCCACAGCTTATGCTGAGCGACTCCAGAAACAACAGGGTCAGCAATCCCTCTTGTGTGCTTATCCCAGCATTGGCCAAACCTTACAGTCAGTAGCTAACCAACAAGCTGATCTAGCAGTGGTACCTGTAGAGAATTCCATTGAAGGCAGTGTCGCCATGACACTAGATCGGCTTTGGCAACTAGATCAGCTACAAATCCAACAGGCTCTGGTTTTGCCCATCAGACATTGTCTGATGTCACGGGCATCAACCATAGCAGACATTAAAACTGTTTATTCCCATCCCCAAGCCCTGGCTCAGTGTCAGGGGTGGTTAGAGCATTTTCTGCCATCAGTGCAACTGGTACCTACCAACTCCACTACTGAAGCGCTACAGTTTTTGGACAAAGATCACAATGCAGCAGCGATCGCTTCTCAACGAGCAGCAAAGCTTTACACTCTACCAGTACTGGCATCTAACATTAATGACTATCCCGATAATTTCACCCGGTTTTGGGTGCTGAGTTTAAAGCCATCTCCTGGAGGTAGTCATACCTCCTTAGCATTTAGTCCTCCTGCTAATATACCTGGATCCTTGTCTAAACCACTCCAGGTGTTTGCCCGTCGAGGTATTAATTTAAGTCGGATTGAGTCTCGTCCCACCAAACGATTACTTGGTGAGTACATATTCTTTATTGAACTGGAATCAGATCTGTATACACCATTATTTAAAGCTGCTCTTGAGGAAATAATTCCTGATCAGGAAATCCTCAAGATTTTTGGCAGCTACACCCTCATAAATGTTGATAATTTTACTTTCAACAGTTAACCGTCAACCGTGAACAAAACTGTTATAGCAGTTATTAATTGGGTGAGGTACTTTCGTTCTGGGTTAATGGAAGTAGGGAGTCGGGAGTCGGGAGTCGGGAGTCGAGAGCAGCGGATCTGGCCAAAAATCCTGTGTACCTCATAGCTATGAGAAACGCTACAATTAAAGCTTAAGTCAATGCATCTTTGAGTACAGTGCGTGCTGCTAAGTGATTGCGAGTTGAAGTGAGAATTTCTGTTTCCCGTTCTAGACGTTTTTCCGTGTCCAGGGTCTCTAAAAGTGCCTGCTGTTCTAAGGCTACGCCATACAGATTGCTAGCAACCCAGTAAGACAACTCAATCGGTAGATCGGGCAGGTCTTCTGGTAGCTCAATTTTCTGGTTGGTCAACTTAGCGGAAAGACGCACAACATCCCGCAATAACTGTGCGACGTCTTTTGCCTTTGGTTTGAGGTCTTTAGCAGGTGGCTGGTCTTCAATCCATTCCACTAGTCCAACCCTATAGGGTTTTTCACGAACGTACTCTAAGAGCCGAAACCGCTGCTGACCTAAAGTTACTATTTTCATCCGGTCATCGGGAAGACGCTGAAAGTGGATAACTTCAGCGCAACAGCCAACTGTAGCTGGTTCCTGTTTAACAGGATCCCACATTAAGACACCAAATCTGCGATCGCTATCCAAAATCGTGTTCATCATGATTCGGTAGCGAAATTCAAAAATGTGTAACGGCAGAGGGCGTCCAGGAAATAAAACTACTTCAGGTAGGGGAAAGATGGGGAGTTCTCTGACAGCAATCGAGGATGAGGATACCATTGTGCCTGGGTTAAAAAGGTAACTTCGCTTATTTACATACTGTAACGGATTTTGTGTTTGACACTCCACGGCATAATTCTTCCTGTAGTCTTTTGTAGTGACCTAGCTACACTCGCGAGGCTAGGGGAGTGTAGGCTTGAGCTTGTGAGCAATAGCAGTCATAACTTACTACTCTGACAGCAGACCTGTAGGCTAAAGCATCCTGCGATACAACAGTATCAGGTCTTGATAATTGTGTATGATCCAGCCAATGAGGTGATTGTTGAATGGAGAAAGTAGCTCAATACCGCGAGTACGTTCAGAGATTACTGAACCAGTACGCCCAGGATGATGTTTCTAATGATGAGGTGGAAGTACAACTAATTTTTGACACTGATCGGGATCATTATCAGTGGATGAATGTGGGTTGGGAAGATTTGAATCGGATTTACCGTTCTAGAGTGCATTTAGATATCAAAGACGGAAAAATTTGGCTTCAGCAAAATCTTACAGATCTCAATCCTGCTGAGGATTTAGTTGAAATGGGCGTTCCAAGAGAGGATATTGTCTTGGGTTTACAGCCTCCTTACAAGCGGCAGTACACTGACTATGGTGTAGCTTGAGATAGTAGCGCTGCTATCTCAAGCATTGGTCACATTTGTTGGGTATAACAGGAGACTTCGCCGCAGTTATCAGACAAAAGGCTTCAATGCAAAAAGCTTACAGTTGTAATGTTGAGGTAGAAAATCCAGGTATAGCTATATTTGGAGTAGTTTTAACTAACCGTTTGGGATAGTAAGTCTGGAACACCTTGTTTTTTGTTGACAGTAATATACATAAAAATGGCAAGCTTTGAAGATAATAAAAACCATTAATGCTAAAAAAAAAGGATTTCTAAATGAAAATAAAAAGCTAAATTTGCTTTGTCCTCAGAGTCTATTCAGTGAATACAAAATAACCAAAAACAATCCCAAAAATATTATAGAAATAATAAACCTATTACAATCCTACTTTAAAGCAGAAAATTTCAATCAAGATATTGGCAATTTAATTACTATAGTTGAACCTAATGCTAGGGTTGAAAATGCCGATCAAATATCAGCAATTGAATTATTGAATTCAGAGGGTAAAGTTAAATCGGTTAAGCAAGAGGAGATTGAAGAATTTAACAATTACTTTGATATCCAGTATGTTTTAACATAATGGCCAGAATATATTTTGTTATATAGTGCTTTTCCCGGATATATAACCTTTCTGGAACTGACTAAAAACAGCGCTAATAAATGGACTTTATATAAATTAGATACATTTGTCAACCCGGAATTTAAGCCATTGCTAATTTGGAAGAAATTCCATTGGATATTCTTGATATTTGTCCAGGGGTTGATCCTCTGCTTGCTGCGGTTTGAAAAAGCGATAAAAATTAAGAACTTAAATCAGGTAAAACTAGAGCTAGAAACAGCATCAAATCTAATGATTGGAGCCGGAGCAGTAATGAAATTAGCGGGAAGTTACAGTAGAAAAGAATATCAAGAGCAAATTCTCCCCACAATGAAGCCGCCCAACCTGAAAATCAAGGGATTTAGTGGGCTAATGTCTTGGGACCATGCCTATCTAGTGACATTATGGAAGCAGAACAAAAAAAACTTCCAAAATTTACCGCTATCCCTTCAACCTCAGTACGAAAAATTATTACTAGCATATAAAATTATGGCATCATCCCATAGGAATATTTGTAGCAAGTTTGGCGGTGGAGAAGTAGGCGGGAGTGTGAAGCATCCAACAAAAAATGCTTTGTTAGCTCTGGAGAAGATTGTTAAAGCTCGCTGGCAGATGATAAATCCCAGTCATAAATCAGTACATGAATGCATGGAAATGATGAATGATCCACGTGAATTGATCCAAACTGGATTTAAAAATCATCTTCAGCTTCTCTTAAGGACTTTTAACCTAGAACTATAGTAAGCCTAAATGAGTTGCCCAATCCCTCCAGATCGTTCATTTTTTGGCAACGGAATCCTAACAGTAATTTATAAAGTAAATCTTAAGACCCCTCAATCATACATAACCAAAGATATTATCACTACAACTAACAACTGACAACTGATCAGAATGAAATAGCCCTGATCAAAGATATGTATTTTTTCATTAATCGCTGAAAGCAATTTCCAGTATTGCTTTCAGCCTAGTTATAGCCCCTTAACGGCTAATTCGAGTTTAC
>NZ_JAAHIE010000027.1:0-35318 GCF_010671945.1 Moorena sp. SIO4E2 | reverse complement strand
CCATCTCCCCTACTCCCTACTCCCTACTCCCTCCTCCCTCCTCCCTACTCCCTACTCCCTACTCCCTACTCCCTACTCCCTACTCCCTACTCCCTACTCCCTACTCCCTACTCCCTACTCCCTACTCCCTTGACTCCCTATTGAAAACTGCTATAATCCCCGAATAACCTACCATAATCAAGAAACCAAAACTCTTTTGCCTGCGTCTGCGATAATCAAAGGCACCGGAGTTTTTCCTATTCTTGATCCAAAACCCGTCACCATCGATGACGAAACTAATTATTCAAATCCCCTGCTACAACGAAGAAAACAGCCTAGGGATTACCCTTTCGGTGCTTCCCCGTCAACTGAGGGGTGTAGATACCGTTGAGTGGCTAATTATCAATGATGGCAGTACAGACCGCACCGTAGACGTAGCCCGCTCTTATGGCGTAGACCACATTGTCAATTTTAAACACAATCAGGGACTAGCCAAAGCTTTCATCGCAGGAATCGAAGCTTGCTTAAAAGCCAATGCGGACATTATTGTCAATACCGATGCGGATAATCAGTACTGCGCTGATGACATTCCCAAACTCATACAACCTATTATATCAGGTCGAGCCGAAATAGTCATCGGGGCGCGACCGATTCAGAAGATTAAGCACTTCTCCCCCATCAAAAAGTGTCTACAAAAATTCGGTAGTTGGGTAGTCCGAATTGCTAGCAATACTAATATCATCGATGCTCCCAGTGGATTCCGAGCTTTTAGCCGAGAAGCCGCCTTAAAGCTAAATGTCTTTAATGAATACACTTACACCCTAGAAACTATTATTCAAGCTGGACAAAAAGGCATTGCTATCACTTCTGTCCCAATCCGCACCAATCGCTATTTGCGCCCCTCCCGTCTAGTCAAGAGTATCAGTGCCTATGTTAAGCGATCGCTAATCACTATCCTGCGAATCTCCATGACCTACAACCCCCTGAGATTCTTTATCACCTTGGGGACAATTCCATTTACTCTAGGAACCTTACTGGGGATTCGTTGGTTAATCCTATACTTCGCTGGTACTCCCAAAGCTCACGTACCCAGCCTAGTTTTAGCTGCTATTCTGATTCTAATGGGCTTTCAACTGTGGATATTTGGCTTAGTGGCAGATCTAATGGCAGTCAATCGTCAACTTCTAGAAGACATCCAACTACGACTACGACGATTGGAAGTTGACTCCAATCACACTCCCCACTTGCCATCAACCGGAAATCAACAACAGCGGCAAAACCGGGAAGAGGGAGGAGAAGGGGAAGAATTTGCTAATAATTTCTTGAATAGATAATAGTCCGATTGTGATAGTGGGACGCTCTTAAGACTACTTGTTATAGTAGGAAACTCTTAAGACTACTTTTGGCTGAAAACAACAATCACTCTCGGACTGACGC
The DNA here is from genome assembly GCF_010671945.1 of Moorena sp. SIO4E2. Lineage (NCBI taxonomy): Bacteria > Bacillati > Cyanobacteriota > Cyanophyceae > Coleofasciculales > Coleofasciculaceae > Moorena > Moorena sp. SIO4E2. The sequence continues at coordinate 33,902 of NZ_JAAHIE010000027.1, read as the reverse complement.
ACTGACACAAACAGCCGCAAATAATGACCAGAGACCTATTCGCCCGTCAAGCCCTAAACCAAATCCCTAAAATCCTTACCCTCCTAGACCGCAATCCCCACAGTCCCACCTACGGATGCTTTGACCGTAACTTCTGGCACTATAAAATCATCGATTTCCCTAGTGGGATGGCACAGGAATTTGTCTGGCCCCTAGCACTAGCCTATCATACCGACTTGCCAGATAACCCGTTCTACCAGCAACCAGTAATTCTCGATTGGGTCGAAGCAGGGATACTTTTTGCTGCATCCAGTTCCCATCCCGATGGCTCCTGTGATGATTATTTCCCCTATGAGCGTGCTGCTGGAGCCGCCGCCTTTTCTTTATTGGCTAGCATCGAAAGTTACAAAGCCATGGGACTCCATAACCCCATTGCCTTGCAATTCTTTGAAAAACGAGCAAATTGGCTAGCCCATCACATGGAAAGTGGACAGCTGAGCAACCACCAAGCCTTGATTGTCTTATGTTTAGACCTGCTATCGGAACTCTTGCATACCAATCAATGGGATAGAGCGCGATCGCAAAGGCTAGAGCAAGTCTTATCCTGGCAAAGTCCCGAAGGCTGGTTTATAGAATATGAAGGCTGCGACCCAGGCTACCACACCTTAACTATTTCCTGTCTAGCTAGGATTTATCTGTTGAGATTAGACCCACGCCTAAAAGAAGCTCTGATCAAAGCTGTCGAATTAGCCGCAGAATTCATCCATCCCGATGGTTCCTATGGGGGAGAATACACTAGCCGTAACACTTATAACTTTTTTCCCCATGGCTTTGAATTAGTAGGACGCTGGTTTCCAGAAGCCCTAGAGATTAATGACCGCTTCTTGGTGGGATTAGCTAATGGTCTTGCTCCCTGTTACGCCGATGATCACATTATTGGTCACCATACCTGGAATTATCTCCTATCTTGGCGGGATTTTGTCAGCAACCGACCCAAACCAACTCCCCGTCCCAGTGGTCGCGTATGGTTGAAAGACGCCAACATCCTAATTGACCGCCGTCGAGGTACAGAACTTTATTTAGCTTTGAATAAAGGAGGCGTTTTTAAGATATTTCGAGACAATCAATTAATTGCTTCAGATACCCATTTTTCCCTACTCGTAAAAGAAAGAGGTAAATTCAAAAATGCTGTTGGTCATCTGATCGATGACTATCAAGTTAAAGTCAGTGAGGATGAAATTCTGATTGAGGGAAACTTAGGATGGGCAAAACAGAAGCAAATGACTCCAATGAATTTACTAATTCTACGGGGAGTGATGTTAACGGTAGGACGCTTCTTTCCCAATTTAATTCGAAAATTATTACAGAAATTATTAATTACTGGTAAAAAAGACGCTCCCTTCTGCTTTCGCCGATATTTTTATTGGCAAGGTGAGCGATGGTTAGTAATTGATGAATTACAAGCTAAGTCTTGGAAATCGGTACAAAGTGTCGGAATTGGTGGAGATCAGACATCGATTTATGTGGTGATGAGTCGTACCTTTCAACCAGGACAATTACAACCGTGGGTTGACCTAAGTGATGAGGTGCAAACCTTGGATGATTATGAATGGTTGAAGTTCGAGCAGCGTTTTTGAGATCAGATTACCTTGACAACACTATGGAATTCACAATCAAGAACCACACCTTCTGCACATACCACATCGAATCCATCGAGTACGCTGACCACATACACTACCTTGACTCCGGTGAGTCCCCTGATGTTAGCTATTTACGTGCTGAGGAGTTTACATTTAATCTCCAAAACTCAATTACAATAACATTCACGCTTGATGACTGGTGTGACGCTGGTTACTACGATCACATACTGTACGACATCATTGACCCAGGGTAAACGCATCTTGTCAATAAAGTGGGGGTAGTTATCAATAAATTTGGCCTTATTGTGCTTATTGACAATTGTTTTTCCACATATAGTGTTTATTGAATTTGACAAAAACTATTATATATAGGATTACAAAAATTAGATGCCTTTACACTGTTGACTATAGCGCTATAAAAAATACACTATATGTCATAGCGCTATATAAATCGAAGAATTTAAAAAAATATAGCGATGTAGTTTTATGAGTTTATATTCCTATAGATAAACTATAGCGCTATTTAATTTTTGCTGATGGCTGTCTGAACACCTGTCTCCAAAGCGATAGCGCTATAGTTTATTAGGTATAAGATTAATTACAGAACTTAAACACTAACTTTAACAGTTAACCTCTCCTCTTACTTCAACCTCTAAACTATAACGCTATATAAACATACTATTAAATTATGTAACAGGTTTTTAACAACAATAGCGCTAGATTAAAGGGGGAAGACATGGCAGCACAACAGATAACTACAATTGGAACCACTCAAGCGACTTATCTGTTAGGAATTTGTGTCCAACGAGTTCGCCAACTCCTGAAAAGCGGCAGAATTAAAGGCGCTCAAAAAGTTGGCAGATTTTGGCAAATTCCCTTATTTAATGGCATGCCTAAAGTAATTCCCGGTAAGCGTGGACCAAAAGGAACCTGGAAAAAAGTTGCACAAAAGGTGGCGACTTACATCCACGTCAACCAGCAAATTATTAAGGAAAATAGAAAATACGATACTTACAAGCCTGTGCTGACCGTCAAACAAGGTAAACGCAACACCTACGGTCATTATGTAGAAATCAAAGGCCCATCTCGGTTAGTCTATCAACCCAACTAAACGGGCAAGTGGTCTCCCGTTATAATCGCGTGATTTAAGGGGAGGGGAATTGCCCGACGGGGTTTAACGGTTCTCAACAGTACGCGAGTAGTACAATAACATTATGCTGTTAACTTACTGCTATCGAATCAAGCCTAGTGACGAACAGATAGCCATCATGGAGAGATGGCTGGAATTGTTGCGTCGTCACTGGAACTATGCTCTCGGTCAAAGACTTGATTGGCTCAATAGGACTCGTTGTCCTATTGATAGATGCAGTATTGTGAGGGAAGCGATTGGCGAAGTCCCAGAACCCGTTAACTATTACACCCAGCAATCAGCACTAAAGGAAACTAAAAAGCTATTCCCTGAGTACAAGCTGATTTACGCCGAAACTCAACAAGTCAACTTACAACGGCTGAACATGGCATGGGAACGATGGAGAAAACCAGATGCGACCGGAAAACGCGGAGGACGACCTCGGTTTAAGAAACAAGGTCAATTGCGGTCGTTTATATTCCCACGGGTTAACAATTCCAGAGCAGGGGCGCAGATCAAACATGGAGTGCTTAAGCTGAGTCGGATTGGTGAAATATCTGTGGTGATGCACCGACCTCTACCGTCCGGTTTCACTCTCAAGCAATGCACTATCGTTAAAAAAGCGGACGGCTGGTACTGTTGCATCTCAATGAAGGATGATACTGTCCCTGAGTTTCTTGCTGTAGAATCGGTTAAATCTGCTGTTGGGATTGATGTCGGCTTAGAGAAGTTTCTGACCACATCAGATGGTGAAGCCGTTGAGATTCCGCAGTTCTACAGAAAGGCTACTAACAGGTTAGCAAGTGCCCAACGGGTAATGTCACGCCGTGTAAAGGGTTCTAAAAACTGGCAGAAAGCTAAACAGAAAGTAGCTCTATGGCACCTTCATTTAACCCGTTGCCGCAAGGAATTTCACTATCAAGTCGCCCATTGGCTATGTAGTAAGTATGACCTGATTGGGTTTGAAAATTTAAATATCAAGGGACTTGCGCGGACTAGATTAGCGAAATCAATACATGACGCAGGGTGGGGGTCGTTTCTGGAGATTTTACAAGCAGTGGCGGTCAAACGCGGTTTGTTAGTCCAGTTCGTTAACCCACGGGGAACAAGTATTGAGTGCTTCAACTGTGGGGCTTCAGTTGAGAAAAATCTAGCTGATAGAGTTCATCATTGTTCTGATTGTGGAGTAAAAATTGACCGCGATTGGAATAGTGGCATCAACATTTTGCATCGTGCATTAATGGCGGTTGGATTGCCGCTGAATGGCTGTGGTAAATCAATACATGATATTGAGGAACAGCAAGTCTCATTCGTGAGTTTGAGAAGCCTACATCATAATCGTTGATTTGATGTAGGAGTAGTCACTTGTCCTAAGCATTGTGGGGCTAAGGTGTGGCTATAAGTTGACCCCGCTGTTGAAATTCTCACTAAAGTTTTTGGTTAGCATCAGATGTTGAAGGTTGTTCGCCTTTGGCCTTCCCCTAGGGTAGATTGAAGGTTGACCGTTGCCGGTTGCCGGTTGCCGGTTGCCTTTTGCCTTTTGCCTTTTGCTGCTAATCCATGAAACGACTCATCTCCATTGCCATCAGCCTACTCATCTTAGGGGTAATTTATGCCAAAATTGACTTTCCCCAACTGATCGCTGTATTCAAAGAATGCGATCGCATGTGGATGGCGATTAGTCTGGGCATGGTGATTCCGATCACCCTGTTCACGGCTTGGCGACTGCAACAACTAATGCCGACGGGTTCCCAACTCCGATTTTGGGAAGCCAATCGCCTGATTTTAGCTGCCAGTACCCTGAATATGGTCTTGCCCTCCAAAATGGGAGATATTGCTAAAGCCTACTTTATGAAGCAGCGGGGTAATTTAGCTGGGAGCTTGTCGTTAGCCATCGTTATTTTTGAAAAAGCTTGTGACATGCTGTCTCTACTGCTATGGTGTGTCTTTGGTTTATTACTCTATCCGGGGAAAAGTGGTTTCTTTTGGTTGATGACCGCTGGGATAATTTTCGGCTTAATTTTAGGGCTATTCCTCCTCAGTTCCCGCAAATTTGCCCATTTATTTTTCTTAGTGACAAAAAAAATTGCCCCAAAAAAATTCCGTCCAAAGCTAGAAAAAATGCAAATGTCTTGGGGGGAAATGCACGGCTACTTCTGGCATGACCCCAAGCAATTATTCAAAATTACCCTAACTTCAATTTTTATCTGGTTCTTACACTTATTGCAAATTTGGTTATTTATCCTCGCCCTCAACGCCTGGACACCCTTTTTAGCCAATCTCGCTCTGTCCCCCCTAGCCATTTTAGCGGGATTGTTACCACTAACCTTTGCGGGGGTTGGCACCCGTGATGCTGCGCTAATTTTCTTCTACCAACGCTATTTCCCTAAGGAGGAAGCTGCCGCCTTAGGATTACTGTGTACTTCCCGCTACCTACTTCCAGCCATTGGTGGCTTACCCTTTCTAGGACAATATTTGACTACAGTGCGCGACTTGGGAAAAAAACCTTCTTAATTTGACTGTTGTCAAGAGGAGATGTATGTTAAATTTATTTAAATTCGGAGCAGTTTAGTTAATAGTTTTGTAAAAAACTGTTTAGGGATGGCACAATTCCCCAACAGCAAATACTATAGTCTGTACCGGAAAGCCATCCTTGAAGAGGCAGCTGCAATGCTCAATAGTCATGGTCGTGAGGGAAAAAGGTGAGGCAAAAATCTATGTTAATAAGTCGCAGAACTTTACCCCCTAGCTCTGGTAAGGGGGTCAAACCTAATCCAACGGTTCACAAAAACTTCACCAATTGGAAAACTAGTTGGCAACCTACGAATCAGACACTAGCTGAGCCAATAATTGACCGTAAAAGAGTGGAAGAATCTCTCTTAGCAGTCCAACAGAGATATCGATCTCTATTTGAAAACTCGACTGATGGTATATTTCAAATCACCCCTGATGGTTACTATATAGCCTGTAACCCATCGCTAGCTAGACTATATGGCTATGAATCACCTAAGCAATTTCTTAGTAATTTAACTGGTGTTGGGGATTACCTTCACAAAGATCCCGAGCGACGCTATCAATTCCTTGACCTACTGCACTCAAAGGGTTTTGTAGAGGATTTTGAATCCCAGGTCTATCGCCAAGACGGCACCCTAATGTGGATTTGTGAAAGTGCTTGGGCAGTGCGTGATGCTACTGGTTACATTCTATACTACGAAGGTTTTGTAAAAGATATTACTAAACAAAAATTAACTGAAGCAGCTTTACAAGCAGCACAAGCCAAATTAGAAGCCCAAAGCCAGGAACTGGAGAATGCCTTAAAGAAGCTGGAACTGGCTCAAGAGGGATTAAAGCAAAGTGAAAAAATGTCCACCTTAGGACAGTTATGCGCTGGTGTTGTTCACGAAATCAACAATCCACTTAACTTTATCTGTGGAAATGTGACTCCAGCAAGGGACTATGGCGAAGATTTATTAAGACTGTTGGGATTATATGCCAAACACTATCCCCAGCCTGTAGCCGAAATTCAACAGTACGCTGATCTAATTGATCTAGATTTCCTGATCGAAGATTTTCCTAAAACCCTATCATCTATGGGATTAGGTGCAGAACGCTTGCAACAGATTGTGCAATCAGTGCGCCACTTTTCCCGACAGGATGACCAGGAAAAGCAGCGAGTGAATATTCATCAGGGCATTGATAGTAATCTGACTATCCTCCATAACCGCTTAAAGCCCAAAGGAAAGAATCCCGGGATTACCGTGACCAAGGACTATGGAAAACTCCCTTTAGTGAAGTGCTACTCTGGTCCAATCAACCAAGTGTTGATGAACCTGCTGTGCAATGCCATTGATGCTCTGGAAGAGTCACAGGTTAACAGGTTCTTTGTTACAGGTTCTGCAGCTGTTCAAGCAGACAGGTTCTTTGTTCCAGTTTCCCCTCAGTCTTCTGATTATGGCCCGCAAGGTGTAAAGCAAAAAGCACCAGCCCCCCCTAAGATCACCATTCGGACAGAATTTCTAGGCAGCGATGGTGATCAAGGGGACAGTTCTGGTGGACAGGTCGTGATCAGAATTATCGATAATGGTCCGGGAATGACAGAAGAGGTCAAACAGAAGATATTTGAACCATTCTTCACCACCAAATCAATCGACAAGGGAACTGGCTTAGGGCTAGATATCTCCAAGAAAATCGTTGTTGAACAGCATGGCGGTCAAATCCTATGTACCTCTAATCCGGGTAAGGGAACAGAATTTGCGATCGCAATTCCTGTAGGTTCATATCATCAAGGCTTGCAGGTAAAATAGACGAACCAATCACCAATGACTAACGACCAATAACTAATGACTAATGGCTACTTAAACTTTTGCGTGCAAAGACTTGAGATATTCAGTATTGACTCCCGATTCTCGGGTTAGGGCGATTTTGCCAGTCCGGGCAATTTCACGGATACCAAACTTATTCAGCATTTGGGTCAGTGCTACCATTTTACCAGGGTCTCCCACAACTTCTAGAGTTAGTGACTCCTCAGATGTATCTACGACATGGGCACGAAACACCTGGGCTAATTCAATAATCTCGGAGCGGGTGGAACTAGTAGTGTTAACCTTTAGCAGCATCAACTCCCTTTCGACACAGGGAATTGAGGTAATATCTTGTACTTTAAGGACATTTATTAGCTTATAGAGTTGCTTAGTCAGCTGCTCAATGCTGCTGTCATCTCCAGGTACTACCATCGTAATTCGAGATATACCAACCTGCTCAGTTGGTCCAACGGCAAGACTTTCGATATTGAAGCCTCTACGGGCAAATAAACCAGCAATGCGAGTTAGAACACCGGCTTCATCTTCAACTAAAACGGAAAGGGTATGTTTCATAGTTTGACTTGGGAGTTGACTTGGGAGTTGACTTGGGAGTGGTGGGGGCGTGTGCTGCCTAAATTGCTATCAACGTGATTTATTGGTGAGACTGTTGACTGTTAAGTGTTGACTAGCCCCTTTTTTTAGGGGGTATAAGGGAGTAGCAACGGTTAACTGTTAAGTTTCTTGAAGCTAAGCGTCAACGGTCAACGGTAAACCAATGTAAGCATTCAGCGATCAGCGATCAGCGATCAGCGATCAGCGATCAGCGATCAGCCAGAGGTTAGGTCACAGGCTAGAAGCCTGTGCCACAAATCACCTCAAGTAGTTTGGCCAACGGCCAAGATATTTTCCCCAGACTTTCGATTTTATTTTAAGCACCTCAAGTAGCGTGAGCTTTTAGCTGACGGCTGACAGCTGACGGCTGAATGCTTACAAACCAATTACCATTTTATCCAGGTTTTGAGTAACCAAGAACTCTAGTAACAGTGTGCTGTATCTAAAGATATATTTTTTATGAAACTAGGCAGCTAATTGCCAAATTCCTCGGTAACATAAAAATCGGTAAAAACTGATTGGAGTGAAACAAAATAATTATGGGTTGGTTAAAGCGAATGTTTGGATTTGGGAGCCCAGAGGAAGCTGCCGCAGCTAGTACCCCTTCAGAAGATGCACCAGCAGGAGATGACATTCCCCCAGAACGAATGGGGTTAAACGGGGAATACGACCAAAGCGGCCTTGCCAAGCGAGTTGTTTGGGCCTTTGACCAAGACGACGAGCTGGATGACGAGGAAAGGCTCTGGGTTGCTCAAACTGGCGGTAAAGTTGTGCTAAAAGGAGAAGTAGCTAGCCAGGAGGTTCTAGATAAGATGGTTAATGTTGCCTCAGGTGTGGATGGTTGCACGGAGGTTGAAACTGATCAAGTGAGCGTCGGCTAATACCAATTGTGGGGATAATCAAACCTTAGCTCCCAGCCACTCTAACAGGATCAGATTCACCTGTTCCGGACATTCATCGTGGGGACAGTGACCAGCATGATCTAACTCCAATAGCTCTAAATTAGGATTGAGTTTAACAAACTTGCGAGCTAACATAGGGGGAATCATCCGGTCTTCTAGTCCCCACATCAATAGCATAGGAATATCTAATGTAGGTAATAGGGATTTGACCGGTAGACTAAAGTTAGGAGCGGTCATCCCTCTCAAAAGTCTACTAAAGGTGGCCGCAGCTCCAGGATCGGTGGCAGGGACACTCAGAATTTCTACTAAATCATCTGTAACTGCCTCTGGATTAGCATAAGCTAACCCTGCCCACTTACGCACAATCCCTGGACGTCTTACCACGTAAAATAGGGTTTTGAGTAGCACTGGTGATGCCACTAGACTCTCAACAGTTGAGACTATCGGTCCGAGCCAACTAGGAATCGCTTCTTCTCGGGCTTGGAAATCTGGTAAATTAATCATCACCAGACCTTTAACCATCTCTGGATGGGTTGCTGCTGCTCCTAGACCAACTAGCGAACCAATGGAGTTACCTACTAACACTACCGGTTTTTGGATAAAAGTTTGCCAAAATTCATAAACCTGAGCTACCCAAAGGTCAATGGTATAGTCAACCGAAGCTTTCCGGGATGCCCCAAAACCCAGCAGATCTAAAGCATAAACGGTATGATGTTGACCGATTACGTCTAGGTTATTACGCCAATGCCCTACCGAAGCACCAAACCCATGAAGCAGAATAACTGGTGTTGTCGGCTGGACAGTTAGGGGTTGGGGTGGGCGAAAATAGGTATAACGGATCGGCCAACCCCGCCAGACCCAATCCCTTTGACTACCAACTCGTTGCTGCCAATGCAAAGATTTGGTCACAACCTGCCTCAACTTCAAAAATATTTACAAAGCAACTTGAGTCCATTATGCCTTGCCTATCAGGCAAAGGAGTAAGTTATAACTATTCCATCGGCCTTGGTTTCCTAAGTGATGTTAATAATTTGAACAGAAACAAGAAAGGAATTAGTAAAATGGCAAGTGTATGTAGTAAGTCGATTTTTTGATTAATCCACTTAAGAAAATAAACAAACGCCTGTGAGTGATAATAGAAGACGCCAACGCGATCTACCCCAAATTAACGAAAGAATAAGGTTTCCGAAGATTAGAGCCATTGATACCGATGGGGCACAGCTGGGTATAATCACACCTCAAGACGCCCTGCGGATCGCTGAGGAAAAGGAGTTAGATCTTGTCCTGGTTAGTGACAAGGCAGATCCGCCAGTGTGTCGCATCATGGACTATGGCAAGTACAAATTTGAACAAGAGAAGAAAGCCCGTGAAGCAAAGAAGAAGCAGCACACGGCTGATGTAAAAGAAGTGAAGATGCGCTACAAAATAGAAGACCATGACTACAATGTGCGGGTCAATCAAGCGGAGCGCTTCCTGAAATCTGGCGATAAGGTCAAAGCTACCATTACCTTCCGAGGTCGAGAAATTCAACACAGTAATTTAGCCCAGGCACTACTCGAGCGCATGGCTAAGGATTTACAAGAATTGGCAGAAGTCCAGCAAGCACCGAAGCGGGAAGGTCGTAACATGATGATGTTACTCTCCCCCAAAAAATAGTGGTTATAGTGATTGGTCATCAGTCATTGGTCATTGGTCATTAGTCATTGGTCATTAGTCATTGGTTATTAGTCATTGGTACCCACATGGGCAGGTGCCTGGAATTCATGTCTGAATACCCATGCACGGAGCAAGCAGCTTAAAATACCAAGGACTACTGACTGAGGACTAGTGACGAAGGACGAATGACTCTATGAAATTGCCATCTCCGACTCGCCTGAAGGGTTACTGGGTTAGAAAAATCCTAGAGTGGGTGAATCTTCGCCCAGAAGAAGGCGAGCGGACATTGTTGATGTTCGCCTTCCATACCACCACTTCCATGGGACTGCTTTGGTTAGAGTACAGTGCCATTGCCTTGTTTCTAGAGAAATATGGCGCGAAGTGGTTACCGGTGATTTATATTGCTAGTTCCGTGATCTGCTCTGGGCTGGGAGTATTATACTCCTGGTTGCAGAGCATTTTACCCTTGAGGTCAGTCTTGGTAGCGATCGCTATCCTAGCTGCCTTACCCCTGTTAGTGTTCCGCCTAGGCTTGGAGATCGAGTATGGCTATATTACTGTAGTCACCATCTTTCTATTGCGATTGTGGATGGATGCGGTGTACATCCTCAATGACCTTAATTCCCAGGTGACGGCTAATCAGTTATTCAACATTCGGGAAATTAAGCGTACCTACCCCCTAATCTCCAGTGGGCTTTTGGTAGCTGATGTCCTCTCTGGGTTCTCATTACCTCTATTATTGCTGTTAGTGGGACTCAACAATGTGGTGGCTTTTGGGTCTGGCATGATGCTCATCGGAGCACTGACCTTGGTTTATATATGTCAGCACTACCAGCAAGCCTTTCCTAACTCCCCAGCACGACAGTGGGAAGAAATGGAGCCAGACTTTGCTGTGCGTCAGCCGAGTGAATCCCTCAGACGCTATGTCATCCCTTTATTTGCCTTTTTTATCTTAGGGGAAGCCCTGTACCTCCTAATTGAATTTCAGTATATGGGTCAATTGGAGCAAACCCTGGATAGTTCAGCAATTGCTGGTTTTCTGGGTCTATTCAGTGGTACGTTGGGACTTTTTGAACTGGTGACCCAATGGTTTATCTCTAGTCGGGTGATTGATCGCTTTGGTCTTTTCCTAAGCGCTATGGTATTACCTGGTGCTTTATCTGTGATTGGCTTAGTGACCCTAGCTAACATGGCAAGTTGGCTAAAGTTTGATATTGGGTTCTTGCCTAGCTGGATTACAGGGCTATTTATTGGTGTAGTCTTACTCCGATTCGTTGATGAACTATTGCGCTTTACTTTAATTGCTAGTGTTGAACCTGTACTCTTCCAAGCCTTACCGTCAGGGTTACGCTCTGTGGTGCAGACTACTGTGCAAGGGATTGCCAAACCCATGACTACTGGCATTACTGGCATTGGAATTTTAGCCACCATTGGGCTGCTGGATTGGGCTTTCCCCAATTTTGAGCCATTGCGCCATTGGGTGTTTATTCTAATGGTAGTGATTTTTGCCCTATTATGGCTGCTGAGTACCCGGTTGATGCGGGCTAATTATGGTTCATTGCTGCTGATCAATGCTGAGCAAGGACGTTTGGGTTCTGCCAATACCAATTTCCTGGATACTAAGACCCTCTTTGAGGAAGCGGTAAAGCGACTGAAAACTGAGCCGAAGAACCGCTCTGCTTACATTCAACTGTTGTCTCAAATCGCTCCAGAAACAGCGAGTCAGGTTCTTTCTCCCTTGCTGGGAGAAATGTCTACAGATTTGCAGCGCCAGAGTTTAGAGGTGATGTTGCCCTATCCCAACCCAGATTGTCTAGAAGATGTGTCTCGGTTGATTGATCAAAGACCACCAGTAGAAGTCCTGGCCTTAGCATTGCGCTATTTTTGGCTGGCTCAGAAAGACCTGAATATTCGGACAATTAAGCCTTATCTACAACCTGCTGTTGACCCAACCGTAAGAGCTACAGCAGCTGCTTTAATTATGGGTCGGGGTACACCAAAAGAGAAATTTGAAGCCGTCAAAACCCTGCGGCGGATGCTCACCTCAAAAAAAGAGCAAGAACGGTTGATGGGTACCCGAGCTTTGGCAGAGATGGATTACTTGGAATCCTTGGTAGTTTATATTGATGACCTGTTAAGGGATAAGTCATTAAAGGTACGGTGTGCTTGTTTAGAGGTGATTGCTGCTAAACGATTTGAAAAGTACTATCCGTCTTTAGTCAAGGCACTTTACTACACATCTACCCGCAATGCTGCTCGTAGAGCGTTGGTCAAGCAAGGGGATGAAGCCATTGCTTTATTGAGGGTTTTGTCTGAAGATATTCATAAGCCAGACCCAGTAAGGCGGCAAGCTTGGATGGCTCTCGGTGAGATTGGCAGACTCCAGGCTATAACTCAGAAGGGTACTCCTGAAGCTATGAAGCATTTGGTGCAACAGTTGATGAGTAGTTGGGGGACAACCCGTCGTAATATTCTCACGATCCTGCTGAAGATTCCAGGGGAGGTTGGAATTGAAGCGGTGATGAACGAGTTAGGGCGTAGGGTCGTAGAAGCCTTAATTGAGCAAGAATTGATGTTTTTGGGTCAAATTTATGGCGCACTGCTGGATTTGACCTCAAAGAAAATAGCTGGACTGGAGGCAGATTTGCTGCGGCAGGGGCTTAATGATCTTCAACAAGATCTGGTGGAGGTGTGTTTCTTACTGATGAAGTTTCTTTATCCATCGAGTGCCATCAAAGCAGCTGAGTTTAATCTAGCATCCCATTCTCGGTCAAACATTGCCCTAGGGTTAGAAATTTTGGATAATACCCTAGATATTCCTAATAAGAAAGCATTTTTGTCAATTTTAGACCGGCGTTCTCTGAAAGAAAAATTAGCTGCCCTAGTGGATTTAGTGCCTTATCAACCCATGAGTGTAAGCGATCGCTTACGTCGGTTAATCGAGTTACGACATTTTATGTCAGATTGGCCCCTAGCGTGTTGTTTTCATGTGGCCAGAGCAGCACACTGCTCTCTAGCACCAGCAGCGGCTATGAGTTGCTTACGTCATCCTACCGGTTTTGTGCGGGAAGCGGTTGTGGCTTATCTCAAAGAGATGTCACCTCGTGCTTGTGCAGAGTTGTTGCCAGTGCTTAGGAATGACCCAGATCCCTTGGTAGCTGCTCAAGCACAAGAGATTATCGGATAGTTTGATCAGTATAGTTGCCTATTGTTTGTAAACTTTGCTGGCATCATCTCTAATTTATCATGGCAGTGGACAGTAGAGCTAGGGGTGAAATAATGTCTGAAAGTAAGCATTCAGCCATCAGCGTGTCGCGTATCAGCGTGTCGCGTATCAGCTATCAGCCATTGACCTGTGGCCACGCTACTTGAGGTGGGAAGAGCTTTTGAATAAAATAAGCTGACCGCACCTCAATTAGCGTGAGTTTTTAGCTCACCGCTGACCCCTGAATACTTACGTCTGAAATTACCACAGTACAGTGGTTGAATCTTAATTAGAGCTCTAGGTCTAGTGAGCCATTAACTATAAACAATTAGCGAAACAACTATCGGTATGGGTTAAACTTGTAGTTTACTACAGGACGGCTATTCGCTAGCAGCCAACCGCTAACCCAACCGCTAACCAATGTTATCTAGCATTGATCGTTTAATTTTTATCAGGGGTGTCCCAATTTTTCACGAATTGCGGGACGATTTTCTGATGCGACTAGCCTCTGTGATGGACGAGCTAGACTTTCCTTCTAACCATACCATCTTTGCTCAAGGGGAAGAGGGTAGGGAACTTTATATTGTAGTCTCAGGTTTGGTAAGAGTTCACATTGGTGAGCGGAATTTGGCACAGTTCAAGCAAGGAGCCTGCTTTGGGGAGATGTCCTTGTTTGATGCAGAACCTCGTTCCGCTTCTGTGACCACCATCGAACCTTGCCATTGTTTGATGTTGACACAGCTACAACTCTATGATGCCATTGATGAGACACCAGAATTTGCAATTAAGATTATTCGTATGCTGTCCCGCCGTATTCGGGAACTTAACAGCAATTTGAATACTAATCAGGTTAAAAATCCACCATTGGATGTGAGAAGGGTTGGAAGTCGTTTAACGGATTTCCGTGCTTAAGATAAGTCCTAGTTTTTTGGTACTAGTTTCTTTTGGTACTAGACGTGGATCGTAGGTTCGTTAATCATTAAAATAATCAGCAACATCGGTTTATAATTAACAGTAACTATGTCTTTTGTTGGTCTACACATTCACAGTGATTATAGCCTACTGGATGGAGCATCTCAGCTACCAGCACTGATCGATCGAGCTGTTGATTTGGGAATGCCTGCGATCGCACTGACAGATCATGGTGTGATGTATGGTGCTATTGAACTGATTAAAGTTTGCCTAAAAAAGGGCATTAAGCCGATAATCGGTAACGAAATGTATGTGATAAACGGGGATATTGAGGTCAATAAGCGTTACCGAAAATATCATCAAGTTGTCTTAGCAAAAGATACCCAAGGCTACAAAAACTTAGTAAAACTAACAACTATTTCTCACCTCAAAGGGATGCCAGGTAAAGGTATTTTTGCTCGTCCCTGTATCAATAAAGAATTACTGGAGCAATATCACGAAGGGTTAATTGTAACCAGTGCTTGTTTGGGGGGCGAAGTTCCCCAAGCTATCCTAAAAGGTGACTTAGATCAAGCCCGTAAAGTAGCTAAGTGGTACCAAGATGTTTTTGGGGATGATTACTATTTAGAGATTCAAGACCACGGCTCTGTAGAAGACAGAGTGGTTAATGTTGCGATTGTCAAGATTGCCAGTGAATTAGGAATTAAAATTGTTGCGACTAATGACTCCCACTTTATCTCCTGCTATGACGTAGAAGCCCATGACGCTTTGCTGTGTATTCAAACCGCTAAACTGGTTACAGAAGAGAAACGGATGCGCTATAGTGGCACGGAGTATCTCAAGTCAGCAGAGGAAATGAAACGGCTGTTTCGAGATCATTTACCGTCGCAGGTGATAGAGGATGCGATCGCAAATACCTTAGAAGTGGCCGATAAAGTCAAGCACTACAATATTATGGGGGAACCTCGCATCCCACACTACAAGGTATCCAAGGATTATACCCCTGACACCTATTTAGAAGAAATTACCTGGAACGGACTGATGAAGCGGCTAAAGTGTCGCTCTCGTAGTGAAATTGATCCAGTGTATAAAGCCCGGCTGGAGTATGAGTTAAAAATGCTCCAGCAGATGGGGTTTTCTACCTACTTTTTAGTGGTTTGGGACTACATCAAATATGCCAGAGACAATGATATTCCCGTTGGTCCGGGTCGTGGTTCAGCAGCAGGCTCTCTAGTGGCTTATGCCCTAGAAATTACCAACATTGATCCTGTACATCATGGGCTACTGTTCGAGCGCTTTCTAAATCCAGAGCGGAAATCCATGCCAGATATTGACACAGATTTCTGCATTGAAAGACGGGATGAGGTGATTAAATATGTCACCAATCTCTATGGTGAAGACCGAGTAGCCCAGATTATTACATTTAACCGCATGACCTCTAAAGCGGTATTAAAAGATGTAGCGAGAGTGTTAGGAATTGCCTACCAAGAATCGAATCGTATGGCTAAGATGATTCCAGTGGCGCGAGGTAAGCCAGCCAAACTCTCAGTCATGATTTCTGATCAGACACCAACACCAGAGTTTAAAGAAGCTTACGATCAAGATCCGGAAGTGCGTCGTTGGGTGGATATGGCGATTCGGATTGAAGGGACAAATAAAACCTTTGGTGTCCATGCTGCTGGTGTGGTTATTTCAGCAGACCCCTTAGATGAAATTGTGCCATTACAACTGAATAATGATGGTGCAGTGATCACCCAGTATTTTATGGAAGACCTGGAATCTCTGGGACTCCTGAAAATGGATTTTTTAGGACTAAAGAACTTAACCACTATTCAGAAAACCAAAGAGTTAGTTAAAAAGACTCAAAATATTGAACTCGATTTAGATGATATTCCCCTAGAGGAAATTAAATCTAGGAAAATTTTAGCCAAGGGTGAACAGAAGAAAAAACCCCCAGGTGTTCAAGAAACTTACGAGCTCCTAGAGAAAGGCCAGTTAGAAGGAGTATTCCAATTAGAATCTTCCGGAATGCGTCAGGTGGTGCGAGACCTGAAACCTGACAGTATTGAAGATATATCTTCAATTTTAGCTCTTTATCGCCCTGGTCCTCTGGATGCTGGTCTGATTCCTCAGTTTATTAATCGTAAACATGGTCGAGAAAAAGTAGAGTATCAACATCCTCTATTAGAGCCTATTTTACAGGAGACTTATGGAATTCTATGTTTACCGAAAGGTACCTTAATTGATAAGCCCGATGGTTCTTATGTGCCCATTGAAGAAATTAAATCTGGCGACCTAGTATTAACCTCTGATGGTAAACGAGTTTGGCCAGCAAGGGTAGCCAAGCAATGGCGCAGTGGTGTTAAAGACATTCTGAAAATTACCCTATCTAGTGGTACAGTCATCTATTCCAGTAAAAACCATCGCTTTCTAACACCAGATGGAGACAAATTTGCCTATGAGCTGAAACCAGTAAACCCGGTTGTTAATAATGCTCATAGTTTGGGTTCTGAAGTTTATGAAAAATATCCCGGAGCGAGCAACAGTTTAGACCCGGTGGTGCGTTACGGGACGCGCTGTTCCAAAGCTGACTACGAGGCGGAAAATCAGGGCGAGCCCGTCCCTAACGCACCCTACGGAAGTCTACAGGCAACGCTACCCAGACCGAAAGAGTCACAGTACAAGACTTGGGATGTTCGGATAGTTTATGTTACCGCTGTAGAAGAGAGTGGGCAACAAGAGTGTTTTGATCTACAAATGGAGGAACAATCTTCCCCATACTTTCTGGCTCATGGCGTAGTAGTTCATAACTGCTTTCAGGAAAGCATCATGCGGATGGCCCAGGATTTGGCCGGTTATTCTCTAGGTCAAGCGGATTTACTGAGGCGATGTTTGAGTGGATCAACTGAGATAGTGGATCCAGCAACCGGTCGTTTAGTTTCTCTGAAGGAGATTGCTTCTAAATCTAGTTACTGGTTGGGACGAAAGGTTTTTTCCCTGGATTTAAAGACCCAAAAAATTACCCAACGACCAATTGTCGAAATTCATCCTAATGGGATTCGTGATGTTTGGGAGATTACTACCAAAACTAACCGCAACATTCGCGCAACGGATGATCATCTTTTCTACACCAGTCTAGGATGGAAGCCTCTGAAAGAGTTTACCATAGGAAGCCCGATCGGTTTAGCGAAAACATTACCAATTCCCTACAGTCGTGAACTGTCGAATAGTAAAGTTAAGGTAACTGCTGAGATCATTGGTGATGGAGATTTTTCTATAAAACCTCTAGCTTCTAGCTATCCAACTCTGAAAGGGGAAAATTTACCTAGGGCTTTTCAGAATCAAGCCTTGATGGGGATTACTGACTCAGATATTTTCTGGGATGAGATTGTTGAGCTGAAGTATCTTGGCCAAGAGGATGTTTTTGATTTAAGTATTGCTGAAACTCATAACTTTCTTGCCAATGACTTTATTGCTCACAATTGCATGGGTAAGAAGAAAGTGGCTGAGATGCAGAAGCATCGGGAGATTTTTATCGATGGTTCAACCAAAAATGGCGTGACTCAAGACATAGCTGAGGAGTTATTTGACCAAATGATTAAATTTGCCGAATATTGTCTCAGCTATGATACGGAGATTATCACAGTAGAGTATGGTCCAATAGCGATTGGTGAGATTGTCGAAAAAGGTATCCCATGTACTGTCTATAGCGTTGATAGTAATGGCTATGTCTATACCCAACCTATTGCTCAGTGGCATAACCGGGGAGAGCAAGAGGTGTTTGAATATACTCTAGAAGATGGCTCAGTGATTCGAGCTACAAAAGATCATAAGTTTATGACCATTGATGGTCAAATGCTGGGGATTGATGAGATATTTGAGGGAGGGTTGGAGTTGAAACAGTTAGCAGAATTGCCTTTAGGGTTAATTGAGCAAGCTAGTTAATTTTTATGTATTTTTGTTAAGTTAATAACCGCATAATAACGCTTTCAGATATTAAGAAATAATTCGCCAACAGCATCTTGACCTCAACCCAACCCGGATTTTGTATAATTTATGCATAAGAGGTTGTCTGAGAAGTCTCATTTGCTACATCCAAGCCCCCTAAATCCCCCAATTTTGGGGGACTTTTAGCAGCAAATATTCTTGTTCCCGCCATAATTGGGGGGCTAGGGCGTGTTTTCAAAGTTTTCGGCAAGATTATGATCCCCCCCAGCCCCCCTTAAAAAAGGGGGGAGCCATACTCAAAGTCCCCCTTTTTTAAGGGGGATTTAGGGGGATCTCCGAGTTTGAAGACACGCCCTAGGGGGGCAAAATTCAGTATAAAAAAACTTTTCAGATATCCTCTAAATGTCACAAACTAAACATTAAGAGATAAAAATGCTTAAATTAGTTAATAATGGATGGAATATCAATTTTTTTTTGATGGCTACATCCTTACTCACACTTTTATCTTCTCAACCTGCCTTTGCTAATCAGGCATGTTCTACTGTTGATTTTAATGGTTCGGCTGCCAAGCTTCGTTATAGGAATGTACAAGGTGATGCAAGTAGCAGGACAATTTCCCAATCTAATTCAGTTAGAGGTTGGAGTTATAAAGGTCGTCTAGCTAGTTACGTTATATTCAACGGTAGTAAATCAGTTGTCATTGTAGAGGAATTTAATCCAGACACAGGACAATTCGGTCGTAAACTAGCGACTATTAATATTTCAAATAGTGATAGCATTCGCGGATGGGATTGGGATGAGGAAAAAGGAATAGCCTCATTTTTATTAGTAAATAGCTCAGGTACTTTCGTAGCTGTAGAAAAGTTTGGTCTATCAGGATTCGGTTCTCGAATAGCAACAGTAAAACTTTCTAATAGCGCTTTAAGTAAATTGGGTTCTTCTTGGACATGGGATGGTACCTTGGCTGAATACACTTTAAATGGTAGAACTAAAGTCGAATATTTTGATGGTGATTCTTGGGGTTCTCAACTTCCTAACAAGAGCTCATTTGTTGGGAATAATATAGTTGGAAGAAGTTGTTACTAAGAATGTAAACATTCAGCTTATGCGCAATGCGCATTGGCGCACGCTACGCGAACGGCGCACCCTAGGCGAAAGGGAACAGCCTGCATAGGTAAGCATTCGTTTAATCTCTATTACAGAAAGCTGATGGCTGATAGCTGAATGCTTAGATAACTACTAACTATTAATACTTAAAATCACATCGTTACCGCCACCACCGAGAATATCATCACCATCTCTCTCATCTAAGTAGTCGGACAAAAGTAAAATTAACTGTTGAAATAGGGAGCTGGGAGCAGGGAGCTGGGAGCAGGGAGCAGACGGACTTTTGGCAACTTTACACAAGTTAATACAGCGATGCAGAGGTGCGACCCGTGGCGAATTTAATTACGGGTCAAACGCACCATTACGGTCTTGGGGAGGCAGCGCGGTCTTGGGGAGGCAGCGCGGTCTTGGGGGTTTCCCCCATGAGCGACTGCCGTGGTCTCCCCCATGAGCGCTTTGCATCAAGAAGTGAGGTTGATTTTTGTCCAGGTACTTAGCTAATTCTGATCTTCTGTTGTAGAGGAAGAAGAAATTCCAGTGGCGATAATATTAGCGTTGATAGTAATAGCTAATTGTCCGTAAAGACTATCATTGCCACTACCACCAATTAGTCTATCATCTCCACGTCCACCTGCGATCGCATCATTACCTGCATTGCCGTTAAGCAAATCGTTGCCATTTTTGCCATCAATTAGATCATTACCATCCCCACTGTTGAGGGTATCGTTACCATCCCCACCGGTCAGAGTATCAGTAACGGTTGAGGGAATGGAGAAAGGGGAAAAAGACGATTAGAAATCTATAGAAAAATCTCTAGAAAATAAAAAAAGTACTCTCTGGAGTAACATGCTCCGGTAAAATGAAAACTATAATACCAAAACTGAAGAATTGTAAAGTAATATTAAGTAAAGGCATACATCGATTGAGTGTTTTTTCCTCTATGACCACCCAGTTTTTTGCTTCCCAGCGTGTCGAAATGACTGTGCCACAGGAATCTGTGCCGATTCAGCACTACTTGCGTCAGCCGGAACGGATAGTTTATGCGATCGCAGACCTGAATCGCATCCAACAACTGACTCAGAAGCGTTTTCGCCTGAAAATGAATCCATTACACTTTATGTCCTTGACATTTCAGCCCACGGTAGATCTGGAAGTGTGGGCAGAATCTGACGCTACCGTTCATCTGAGGTCTGTCGGTTGTAAAATTCTGGGATTGGACTATATAAATCAACGGTTTGCCCTAGAATTAACCGGAAAACTGCATCCTTGGGACGATCAAGGAGTGACTAAGCTCACCGGCAGAGCGGATTTAACTGTCAAGGTTGATGTGCCCTTACCTTTTTCCCTTACTCCCAAGCCAATCTTAGAAACCACTGGCAATGGTTTGCTCAAAAGCGTTTTGGTCAGGATTAAGCAAACATTGATGCACCAGCTGTTGTTGGATTATCGTCAATGGGCTCGCAATGGCACCCAGACAAATATTTATAGTCAGCAGCAACCACCAGGAGCTCCCGCCACCTAATCTAGCCATCGGTGTGGGAGATGGGGAGATGGGGAGATGGGGAGATGGGGAGATGGAGAGATGGAGAGATGGGGAGATGGGGAGATGGGGAGATGGGAAGATGGGGCGGGGGCGCGGTAAGTGTCCTGGGAATTTTTGCCTAATTCCAACCTATTACCTATTACCTCTTGCCTCTTGCCTTTCCTCTTGCCTCTTGCCTCTTGCCTCTTGCCTTTCCTTAAGGGAATATGTTCACCAAAATAATGGGTTTGAAGCCCCGTCCTTCTAGGACGGCTTTTCTTGATTCTTGATATATTCTTTCAGTACGGCTATAGGGGCTCCTCCAACAGAAGAAGCATAATAGCTAGGACTCCACAAAGCTGTTTTGCCATTTGGCTTTAAAAACCCTTTCTGTCCATATCTGCGACTTGAAACCCCTTTAAGACTGTTAACCATCTGAGATATTGATAATTTTGGAGGGTATTCAATGAGTACATGAATGTGATCAGACTCTCCATTGAACTCTTTGATATTAAAATTTATTTTTTTTGCTACTTCTTTGAATGATTCCTCTATAGCTGTAAGGCAAGCGGCGCGTTAATATTTTTTGGCGGTACTTGGTGACACAGATTAAATGCATCGGCAAACTAGTCAAGCTGTGCCTTTCTTTCCGGAATCCCATTGTCAAAACTTTTAGATTACACTATAATCCTACGTACAGAGAAATTAGGAGAAAACATGTGAAAGCCAGGTACAAGTACCGATTCTACCCTACAGACCAACAAAAGAATGACCTAGCCAGGCTGTTTGGTTGCGTCCGGGTAGTTTGGAACGATGCTCTGGCTATATGTAAAAACTCAGACAAGGTATTAAAGTCAGGGGAATTACAAAAACTAGTAATAACTCAAGCTAAAAAGACTGAAGAAAGACAGTGGTTGTCTGAGGTTTCAGTAGTTCCTTTGCAACAATCTGTAGCAGACCTTGGGGTAGCTTTCAAGAACTTTTTTGATTCCTGGAAAGGTAAAAGAAAAGGAAATAAAGTTAATCCTCCAAGATTCAAGAAGAAGACTAGCAAACAAACAGCCAGGTTAACTCGCCGAGGATTTTCCATAAAGGGCGACAAGGTCTATCTAGCTAAAGTTGGAATAGTAAAACCAGTTTGGTCTAGAGACCTCCCTGATGACCCTAGTTCTGTGACTATCATTAAGGATTGTGTAAATAACTATTTTTTGAGTTTTGTGGTAGATATTGAGCCAGTTCAAATCAATGCTGATAACCAAAGTATTGGAATCGACCTAGGTATCAAGACTTTTGCTGCAATGAGCGATGGAAGTGAAGTTCAAAGTCCTGATTATTCAAAACTAGATCGCAAGCTAAGAAAAGCTCAAAAAAAGTTTGCCAAGCAGTCAAAAGGGTCAAATCGGAAAAACTTGACTCGACTAAGGATAGCTAAGATCCATAATGAAATAGCCAACAAAAGAAGCGACTTCTTACACAAACTGTCAAGCAAGGTGGTCAGCGAAAACCAAGTAATCGTCTTGGAAGATCTCAATGTGTCAGGGATGCTAAAGAACCGCAAAATATCTAGAGTAATAAGTCAACAAGGTTGGGCGGAATTTAGAACTCTGTGTGAAGCAAAATCAGAAAAATACGAAAGAGAATTTAGGGTTATTAGTCGTTGGGAACCAACTAGTCAAATCTGCTCAGATTGTGGTTTTAAATGGGGAAAATTAGATCTGTCTGTGCGCTCTGTACTTTGCGTGAGTTGCGGAGCTGAGCAAGATAGAGACATTAATGCGGCAAGAAACATAGAAAAGGTCGGCATGGGGCATCGGCACGACCATAAACGGACAAGGAGGGAAGGTAAGACTGCTTTTGTAGCGCGTCCCGATGATCTGTCAAGAATCACTGCCCTTCCAGGGCGGTGAGTATGTCAAAATCACCCTTAACCCTTAATCCTTGATATTTCCTTGTGACAAAAACTATTACTGATCTCCCCATTAAAGCTGGTATTGTTGGTACTGGGTTTGCGGCTAAGCTACGAGCTCAGACATTGCAAACGGATTCGCGATCGCATTTAGTGGCGGTCTGTGGTCATACCCCTGCCAAAACACAAGATTTTGCTGAAACCCACGGCACTACAGTGGTGGATTCCTGGCAGCAATTGGTAGAACACCCGGAGCTTGATCTAGTATTTATTAGCACGATTAATCGGGATCATGGCACAATTGCCCGTGCTGCCCTTAATGCCGGGAAACATGTTGTCACTGAATATCCCCTTTCCCTTGACCCCAAAGATGCCGAATCCCTGATTACCCTAGCCAACGCTAAGGGCAAGCTCCTCCATGTAGAACATATTGAGCTTTTAGGGGGCTTGCATCAAGCCTTGCGCCAATCTTTGCCCAAAATTGGTGAACCGGTTTATGCCCGTTACGTAACTATTGCGCCGAAACACCCTGCACCCCGGGGCTGGACATTCAATCTGGAACTATTTGGCTTTCCCTTCATTGCTGCTCTTTCTCGCATTCACCGCTTTACAGACTTGTTTGGTGAAGTCGCTTCTGTGTATTGTCAATCCCAATTTTGGGATGCTGCTGATCAGTACTTTACTGCTTGTCTATGTAATGCCCAACTGCGCTTTACTTGTGGTCTAATCGCAGATATTACCTATGGTAAAGGGGAAATGTTCTGGCAGAGGTTACGGAATTTTGAGGTGCATGGAAACCAAGGCACACTGCTGTTTGAGGGAGACCAAGGTAATCTGATTAAGGCAGAGGAAACCAAACCAATTGAAGTAGCAGGGCGACGGGGTTTGTTTCTTAAAGATACCGCTATGGTAATTGACCATCTAGTTAAAGGAACACCCCTGTATGTCTCGACCGTAGATAGTTGTTATACTCTCAAGGTTGCAGATGGATTACGTGAGTCCGCAGCTACAGGTCATGCGATCGCTTTAATTTAGTTTTAAGCTATCAGCTATCAGCTATCAGCTAATGCGCACACTAGTTGAGGTACTATCAGCTATCAGCTATCAGCTATCAGCTATCAGCTATCAGCTTTGGGCCTGTGGCGACGCTACTTTAGGTGCTTATGGGCTACGGGAAAGTCCCAGCGTCGTTCGCACAGCGTGGCCAAACGCGCACGCGTGGCCGAAAGGCCAAGGCCAAAGCCTGTGCCACGCTAAGCGAATGGCTCACGGCTGTTCGCGTAGCTTGAGCTAAAAGCTCACGGCTGACCGCTGAATGCTGACTGCTGAATGCTTACATTTATCATTTGGTAAAATTTATCGTCAACATTTTATACCATAAAATTGACAACGACGTTGTATAAATTACCTAAACTATATAAATCTTAACAAATATTTTAAACTTCATTACAAAATCAGATATGGCCTTGGCATACCATGATATGTTCTGTAACATACATCGAGTCGGGGTTCCTATGGGCTAATTAAACACGCAGCATCCCCGCTCTCGAACTACCTAATGGTAAAGTTAGACAAGGAGAACACTTTGGATTTGCATTCTACTCAACCCCACAATGATCATGGTTGTGAAGGCATTAGCGATTATGTCGCCGAGCTTCAGTTTCACATGGCACTCCACGCCCGAAAATTAGTTCCTAACCTCACTACAGCAGCAGATAGTAGAGAGCAACTATTGCAGCAAACCCAAGCTAATTGTGAGAAACTGGCCTCCCGACAATCCCGTTCATAGAGATGAAGCCCTAGCGCGATTTGCAGCAATCAACGATTCTGTATACTGTAGCGCCTCTTGCCAAACCTGATAGCCAAGAGGCGTTAAATGTATACCATCGGTTGTCAAGTTGTGCTCCATCTGACCTTTACTATCAGTAAACAACTTGTGAAGATTGAGATAGGCTGCTCCTTCTTGTTGAGCAATCTGAGCAATTTGTTTATTAAGATTACGAATGCGCTGATTAGAAATAGCAGTAGCTCGTGTCGGTAAAATCGACTGGATAATCAGTTGAGCTTGTGGGTGATTTTGCCGCAATTGACGGGTAATCTGGCGCAGATTGTTGACAATAACTTGATCGGTTTTCCCCTGACGCAAATCATTGATACCTGCCATCACATAAATTGTATCAGGACGAGTCTGGGAAAATGCCGATAATCGACTCAAAATTTGACTGGTATTCTCACCAGAAATCCCTTGATTGAGCCAAAGTTGATATTTAGGTAATCCCTGTGCGGGTAACCACAAACTTAGGGAATCTCCCACTACCATAGACAGACGATTGTTACCCTGTCCGTAGGCAACAGCTCTGGCTTCCTGTGCCAAGAGTTGTTTCCATTGCTGATAGGTAGGTTTGCTCAGAGGGACTCCTTTGTGATTTAACCCTTTTGCCCAAAAGGATGAGAAACTATGAGCAGGTAAGCGAGTATAAAGTTTGCCAGCTCTGAGGGCAGCTAATCGTTGATAATACAGTTCCTTTCCCGACTTTGGTGAAGGAGTCGTCGGTTGATAGTTGGGTAAACGTTGCTGATACTTTACACCAAGTTTCGCCCCCCTAGCCCCCCAACTTTGCGGTGCGACCCGTGGCGAATTTAATTCGCCAACGGAAAGCGCACCGGAGGGGGAAATTGAGTTAAAGTCCCCCAGAATTGGGGGATTTAGGGGGCTTGCAGCTAAAGGTAGTGAGGTCAATTCATCTGAAAACGGCTGTAACAATTTAGCAGGGCTACGTTTCTGCCATTGACTACTAAATTGAGGAGAGGAAGTTTTGACAGTGGTTTCTAAAGTAGGGACAATCTTGTGACTAACCCCAGCCTGCAATGCTTTATTAGCTGTTGACACTAACAGGGTTGAGAGGCTATCTGAGGGATTGGCAGGTAGGGGTGGTGGTGGTGGAGCAGACATTGCTCCGCCAGTGAGTAGACTTGTTGTTAACAGATATAGATTGCTCATAATGTGCCCACTTTCTTCTCTATACTCTTTTCACATCAAACAATCGAGGAAATCCGGACAACTTCACAGCCCTTGTAACGGTACTTAAACAAGTATGGAAGCAAAATATTTTATTATACCTTAGACCTATCCAAAGAAAAGTTTTTGATAAAATAAGAGTATATTATATAATTTTATGGGGCTCATGAACTCATGAACTATGAGCTGAACTTGGGATTAAATCTAAAAAAGTCCTAAACAAAGCAAACAATTGCGCTTGATTAAATTATGATCAACTATCTCAACTTATAGAACAAGCTAAGTTATTACATCGTCAACATCAAGAAAAAATTTACAATCAAAAAGTCCGGCTAATCCTGGGGGAGGTGCTTCACAAAAATTATTAATTGAAGCTGAGGGGGTGACAACCCAGCTAAAAGCCTTATGGCTTTAAAATTAGAGCAACTTGTGGTAAAAAAAGAACGGTCTCGATTGTTAACAAGACCGCTATGTTAAAAAATGTTACCTCAATACCAGACTAATTTTCAAAGTCGATTAAACGCCACTAAATTTCTAACCCTTCAAGTGGTATAAGTAGAAATTATGAATTACTCAATTGACATTCGTCCGGTCATACCTGATGATGTACCTATTCTATTCGAGCTAATCATGGCTCTGGCTGACCATGAAAAGCTCTCCCACAAGGTCACTGGCACATGTGAGCAACTTCATAAAAGTTTGTTTAGTTCTCATCCTGAGGCCGAGGCAATCCTTGCTTGTGCAGATGGTGTACCGACTGGATTCGCTCTTTACTTCTTCAATTTCTCTATTTATTTGATGAAACCCGGTCTATTTTTAGAAGCTCTGTTTGTTTTACCTAACTATCGTCGTCAGGGTATAGGAAGTCAAATTTTTGGCTATTTGGCAAAGATGGCACTTGATAAAGGCTGTGGGCGAGTTGAGTGGAGTGTGTTCAATTGTAATGAAAGTGCGATCGCATTCTACAAACAGCAAGGTGCAACCTTTCTCAACGACTGGCGGACTTGTCGCCTTGCTGGTGATGCCTTAGCGGAATTCTCTTCAACTTAAATAGAGTTTTTTCAAGTTTTAAGATTTTTCCATTTGACAGTTAATTAAACCTACCTAATGAGGGCAATCAATATGCTATCCCTTACTCACGATTTTTACTTTTCCGAAGAAATCTTTGCCTTAGAAAAGAAGCGTTGTCAATTTAAGGATATTTTTCTAGGACACAGTAGCTTTGTCAACGAATCTCAGAACTATTATGTGTTGCCACACACTAAGGACACAAAGGTTCTCATCCATGATGGAGAGAACATTCAGGTTCTGCCAAACATTTGTAAACATCGTTATGCAACCATGCTCAAAGACAAGGGACATTGTCGCAGCATTGTCTGTCCAGTGCATTCCTGGTCATATGATCTCAATGGGAAGATGTTGAGTTCGGCTAATATAGAATGCGATCATGCCCTACACTCTCTAGAAAAGGAATCCATCGATATTTATGATGGTTTTGTGTTTCCTAAAAACGATTCTGCCTTGAAAGGTGCTCTAGAAACTTCTAAAACATTTACAAATATTAACTTCGAGAAGCTAAGTTTATATGCCCATGATTGCTTCTTCGTTAAGGTAAATTGGAAAAGCTATATGGATACCTTTCTAGATAATTACCACTTAGAAGCATGTCATCCTAATTTTAAAACCTTTCTAGATTCAAGATATATTGAATCGATTTTCCGAGATGATTTTAGTGTTCAAGCGATACATCTTAGAGAAAAAATCCAAATAAAAACCTCTGCTCTGGGAGACTATATAGATTGCTATAACAAATATGTTGGTAAATTCCCAGAAGACTATGGTGCTGTCTGGCTTTGTATTTATCCTAATATTATTATTGAAATTTCTCAGTGCTTTGCCCTAGTTGCCGTTGTTATACCAGAAAGCATCGACACATGCTCAATTCACGAATATCGTCTGGTAGAAGAGCAGTTTTCTCAACATCAAGACTTTCTAAATGCATTTGACCAGTATATGTATGAAATAGAATATGAAGACCATGATCTGATGACCAAGATCCATCAGGGAAGGAAAGCACTTTACCAACAAGGTCAGCAACACTGTGGTCCTTATCATCCTACTAAAGAAGCAGGTCAAAAGCAGTTTCATGATTACATCCGTAGGATGATTCCTGTAAGCATAGATGGAAATATATTAGGCGATTTGGGAGCATCTAAAAAGACTGTCTCTCCCAGAATGGATGTGGTAAACCCGTCGTTAAAATGAGATACAATTTATTTGTCTTCGCAGAAGTTGTTGGGGAAAGGATAAAGGAACGCTATTATAGCGGATATCAATCCAATACTCATATTCCACAACAACTGATGGAAATCTGATTCAAAAATCTCAATCTCTAAAATAACAGTAGAAAATGGACTCTCAAATGATTGCATCGAAATTTGACACAGATGTACGGAACACTAATCCCTTAACTCAAGCACAACTCACTCAATATCACGAAGATGGATATCTTATTGTCCCTGGGTTATTTGATTTGGAGGAGGTTAGCTTAATCCGGGAAGTTTGCGATAAGGATCCCAATCTTTCTAATGCACTCAGAACTGTCATCAACCAAAAGGGTGAACCTTGGCGTGCTGCTGTTTGGAATGGTTTAAACGATAGTCTGGTTAGCGTAATGACTCGACTAGCTCGGATTGTCGATACTGCAGAACTTATCTTAGGCGAGGAGTGCTATCATTGGCACTCAAAAATTGTTCAAAAATCGCCCTATGATGATACCGTTATTGACTGGCATCAAGGTTACACCTATTGGTATGGTGACGGCTGTCTTTTCCCCAACATTTTAACTTGTACAGTAGCTATCACTGAGAATACTAAAGCCCATGGTTGCTTGCAAGTTATCAAAAAGTCGCACTTAATGGGTCGTATTAACCCTGTGTTGCGAGGTAATGGAGATGTATGCGATCCTCAGCGGATGGAAAAGATCATAGAAAGGCTAGAAATTGTCGATTGCGAAATGGCACCTGGTGATGCTATATTTTTCCATGCGAACACGATACATGGTTCTCAAGGAAATAAAACAGGTGATACTCGTATCCTCATGCATTGCCACTATAACGCTGTCTCCAACCAACCTGTTGAAGAAAAATCTCAAGAATCCCACCCCTACATCCCCCTAGAGAAACTTCCTGATTCTGCGATTAAGGATGGGCTTTACAAATCGGGATTTGAGGATCAGACTGGTAATTGGAATTGGTATACATCTGACTTTGGAGCTAACTCACAATAAGTTCTTCTTGTACTGGAGTTATAGCAATAGACACTTTTAAACATCTATTTAACATAGTACAGTTATGGCAAAAGTTTTGATTATTGGTGCAGGTGGAGTGGGTAATGTCGTCACTCAAAAATGCGCCCAGTTGAAAGATGTTTTCTCGGAAATTCTCTTAGCAAGTCGGACTAAAGAAAAATGCGATCGCATTGCTGCTACTATTACCCATCCATCTCTGCAAACAGCACAAGTTGATGCAGACAAAGTCGCTGAAATGATCGCTCTAATTAAGGATTTTCAGCCTGACATAGTTATTAACGTGGCTTTGCCATACCAAGACTTGCCAATTATGGATGCTTGTTTGGCAACAGGAGTAAATTATCTCGATACAGCTAACTACGAACCTCCTGATGAAGCCAAATTTGAGTATAAATGGCAGTGGGACTACCACGAAAGATATAAACAAGCTGGCATTATGGCTGTCCTTGGATGCGGATTCGATCCTGGAGTCACAGGAGTCTTTACCGCCTATGCCCTCAAGCACCACTTTGATGAGATTCACTATCTAGATATTGTAGATTGTAATGCAGGCGATCATGGTCATCCCTTTGCTACCAACTTTAATCCTGAGATTAACATCAGAGAGATTACTCAAAAAGGAAAATACTATGAAAACTCTAACTGGGTAGAAGTTGAACCCTTCTCAGTGCATCGCTCCATTAATTACCCTGAGATTGGAGCTAAAGAATCATACCTGTTGTATCATGAAGAGCTTGAGTCTTTAGTAAAACACATTCCCACCATTAAACGGGCTCGCTTCTGGATGACTTTTAGTGAAAGTTATCTGACACACCTGCAAGTCCTCCAGAATGTGGGATTGACTAGTATTGAACCGATTGAGTATGAAGGGCATCAAATCGTCCCCTTGCAATTCCTCAAAGCTGTTCTACCTGCACCATCTTCACTAGGTGAGAACTATGAAGGTCAAACATCTATTGGCTGCCATATTCGAGGAATAAAAGACGGAAAACCAAAAACCTACTATATCTACAATAACTGTGACCATGCAAAAGCTTATCAAGAAGTAGGGGCACAAGCTGTTGCTTATACAACAGGAGTACCTGCAATGCTTGGTGCAATGCTAGTCTTAACTGGCGAATGGCAAGGTGAGGGAGTCTTTAATGTGGAACAACTTAACCCTGATCCTTTTTTGGCAAAGCTGGGAACCTATGGTTTACCTTGGCATGAGTCAACTAACAACTCAGAAGAATTTGGGGATTAACAAGCAAGATGATTGATTATTCCCAAATCCCATCCCCCTGCTATGTGCTTGAGTCCGAAAAGCTGATTGAGAATCTTGAGTTAATTGACTCGGTTCAGAAAAAAGCAGGAATTACGATCATTCTTGCCTTGAAGGGGTTTGCGATGTTCAGTGCCTTTCCCATTGTCAAACAATACTTACAAGGTACTACTGCTAGCTCTCTGTTTGAAGCTAGACTAGGGCGAGAAGAGTTTGGTGGAGAGCTCCACCTTTACTTGCTTGCCTACCAGGAAAAAGAATTTCCAGAACTGATTCAAGGGGCAACACATATCTCGTTTAACTCCCTAAGCCAATGGGAGCGATTTAAAGAAAAAACTCTCTTGACCCAAGTATCACCGGGTCTGCGCATTAATCCAGAGTATTCTCCGGTGGAACCAGAGATCTATAATCCCTCGTCTCCCTTATCTCGTCTAGGAATACGCGCTGAAAAATTAGGTGATAAGTTACCGGAGGGCATTGAAGGGTTACATTGCCACAACTTATGTGAAAGCGACTCACAGGCTTTAGCACGTACTTTAGAGCAGATTGAAACCCTGTTTGGGCATCACCTTCCCCAGATCAAGTGGCTTAATTTAGGGGGAGGACATCTGATCACCTCTAAAAGCTATGATATCGAACACCTAATCGAAGTTTTGACCCGTTTTAAATCCCGTTATCCTCACTTGCATATTTATCTGGAGCCTGGATCGGCAGTGGCATGGGAAACTGGGGTACTCCGAGCAACAGTTCTTGATCTGATTGAAACTTCAAACCTGATTATTGCCATGCTGGACGTCTCATTTACCGCTCATATGCCTGATTGTTTGGAGATGCCTTATAAACCTCGCATTCGAGGTGCAAGAGATCCGCAACAGAAAGAGCCTAGATACCGGATGGGGGGTCTTACCTGCCTTGCAGGAGACTTTATGGGCATGGGAGATTACTACTTTGAAACGCCTTTGCAGCTTGGTGACACAATTGTTTTTGAAGATATGATTCACTATACAATGGTGAAGACTTCTATGTTTAATGGCATCAAACATCCAGCAATTGGCATTGTCCGCACTGATGGTACTTTTAACTTGGTTAGAGAATTTGGCTACGAAGATTATAAGAGTCGATTATCTTAGGCAAATTGCCATGGGAACTAACCAAAATCATGGGTTATACTAAATCCGCTTTTGAAAGTATCACTAGGTATAAATTATCCAATTTTTTGACTTGTGGCAAACTTGTGTAACTAAAACAAATGAATCAAGTCAGTTTTAATCCTAATGAGATTACTGTGCCCAATGGTTGCTTCTTTGGTTTTCCCTATTCGGTGGAAGAGGCTGCAATTGTTTTTTTACCTGTACCTTGGGATGTCACTACATCTTATCGAGAAGCTACAGTCAATGGTACCCAAGCAATTTTAGATGCTTCACTGCAGTTAGATTGGTACGACTTTGATCTACCCCAAGCTTGGCAAACTAAGTGCGGGACTATACCCATTAACTCAGATATTCAAGATAAAAATCGCGCCATGCGAGCTATTGCTAAGGAGATTATTGGAGATCTGGAAACAGGTGGTAATGTTGATGATGATGCGATCGCCAAACAGTCAGATTAGTCGTTTAGTTCAGGTTGGCATCCGAGATGTTTGTGAGGCAGAAATGGCAATGGTAAATAGTGATAGCCGAGTTGTCATGTTTGATGATTGGCAGCTCAAAGCCAATGCTTACGAAGGTATCACTTGGGCAGCTCAGTGCCATAAAATTATATCTAACTTACCTGATAAGCTATATATTAGCTTTGATATTGACGGCTTAAACCCCTCCTATTGTCCCGATACAGGCACTCCCGTACCAGGTGGCTTAGAGTTTAATGAAGCAATTTACTTGTTGCGATCGCTAGTTCAAACAGGCAAAACAATTATTGGTTTTGATTTGTGCGAGGTTGCGCCTGGTGATGTTGGAGATGAGTGGGATGGCAATGTAGGGGCTAGAGTTCTATACAAGCTTGCTTGTTTACAGGTTATGCCAATTAGTGGTTAACTCGAATCCAGAAATGTTCTAAACTTAGAATGGCGCTTTTTAGAAACTAATGGATGAGATCTTAAGTGTTGTTGCTGATTGCATTCTCAAGGCAGAGTCTATTCTTTTCATTGTTGGAGCGGGTTTATCTGCAGACTCTGGCTTACCTACATATCGTGGTGTTGGTGGACTTTTCGAGGGGATTCTCACTCAAGAAGGTGTACCAATCGAAGAAGCAATCAGTAAAAATATGTTACAAACTCGTCCCGAAGTAACGTGGAAATATCTGTGGCAAATTGGAGCAGCCTGTCATAAAGCAAAATTCAATCGTGCTCATGAGGTCATTGCACAAATCGAGTCTTGGAAACCAGGTACATGGGTATTGACGCAGAATATAGATGGTTTCGAGCGCGCAGCCGGAAGTAAAAACTTGATTCAAGTACATGGACAACTCTCCGAACTATTTTGTGTAAATTGTTCTTACAGGACAACTGCAGAAGAACTCCTAGCCGGATATAGTAAACCGATGGATTTACCACCAAAATGTCCAGCTTGCGAAGGATTAATTCGTCCGGATATTGAGTTATTTGGTGAACATCATATGAGTTCGTCGGAAGAAACTTTCAAGATCCTAGATAATGCTCCCATTGATATCATTTTTTTGATCGGCACCTCCAGAGACTACCAATACATTACTAAACCTTTGTATAAAGCTCGTAGGTTAAATGTGCCCATAGTAGAGATAAATCCTGCTGAGACCGTACTTTCAGAAATAGCTAATTACCACATTTTATCTACTGCTGCCGATACACTAGATAAATTGTGGAATATATGCGAAAAACAACTGGTAAGCTAACTCTTTGCAGGGGTGGGAGTAAATACCACTTTGCTTATCACTTCCTGGGAGTTTCAGTGAAGTCTAATGCTTCGATAATTAGCTTTTACGTCCTTTAGAAAATCCGATAATCTTTAAATTAGAAATTAAACTTATGCAAGAAGAAAATTTTATAACAGTTAATGGCAACCGTTTTCACTATATGTGGTTGCGAGATAACTGTCTATGTCCAGAATGTCGCGATCCTAATTCATTTCAGAAAATCTATGACATTAGTGAAGCTCAATCTCCCCCAAAACCTGTATCTGTAGTGGAGGAGGACGATAAATTAACTATTACTTGGCAAGAACAACCGATTCACCAAAGTGTTTTTCCCATTTCTTGGTTAATGGCTCATGTTAATGAACTCGATACTCCAGTGCAATCTTCAAGAAAGATTATCTTATGGAATAAAGCTGACTTACAAAAAGAACGAACGGTAAGACACGATTTTCACAATTGTGATTCTGATGTGTGGGTGAATCAGCTTTTTAGTTTGGGTTTTACAATACTAGAAAATATTCAATCGACAAAAGAATTAGAGTCTTTGGTTTGCTCTTTGGGACCGATTTATGAAACTTACTATGGAAGATTTATACCAGTAAAG
>NZ_JAAHIE010000269.1:0-9756 GCF_010671945.1 Moorena sp. SIO4E2 | reverse complement strand
GGTCTTGGGGGTCCCCCCCATGAGCGACTGCATCAAGACAGATCCGATTCCATTTGGATGAAAGTGTTAGCAATGCCATCTGCTGAAAGTTTGGGTTTGATTTCTGTGATTTCCCTTGGTCAATCGCTTCGCGACCATTCAAAATTATCAATTCAAAATTCAAAAACACCCCACGATTCAATTATTAGGTAAATTCAATTTTGTTATTCCTACTCCCGATTCACCACTCCCGACTCCCGATTCCCGATTCCCGATTCCCGATTCCCGATTCCCGATTCCCCACTCCCCACTCCCCACTCCCCACTCCCGACTCCCGATTCCCCACTCCCGACTCCCCACTCCCACTAGTCTTTTGCGGAATTGAATTATCTACTGGTGTATACCGTTAAAGAAACTAACATTGATTCACCAAAGGTTTCCATCGTGTCTACTCCAGTTGAACCATGCTCTCCCCAAACCCTCGCTGAGGCCAACCTGCAACCGAGGGGCAATGTTTATCCAAGTCCGATTACTTGGCGAGACCAGATTCTATACTTTCTGCTACCTGACCGATTCAGTGATGGGTTAGAACTAGAGCGGAAAAAATTTGACCCTAGTAACCCCAACCAATTTAAAGCCAAAAATAAAGGTGACTGGATGAGCAAGGGAAAAAGGTTTCAAGGGGGTACCCTCAAGGGAATCGAAAGTAAATTGGACTACTTGAAACAATTAGGTGTCACTACCCTTTGGATTGGTCCAGTTTGGCGACAACGGATTGAACTAGACACCTATCACGGCTACGGGATTCAAAATTTCCTAGATGTTGACCCCCGATTTGGCAGCCGTCAGGATTTACGGGATTTAGTGGATGCTGCCCATGAGCGGGAAATGTATGTGATCTTAGACATCATTTATAACCACAGCGGCAATAACTTTTTCTACCAAGACGAGAATGATAATCCTAAAGCTAGCCTTCCCTACCGTTTTGAACCACCTTATCCAGTTCATAGTTGGCGTTCTGGCACTGGTAAAGCGATTTCCGAAATCACTACAGAAATTGATGGGGTATGGCCTCAAGACTTTCAAAACATTGATTGGTACACTCGTGCTGGTCATATTAACGAATGGGGTGCAGACCCTTGGGAAGACAAACTGCATCCGGAGCTAGAATTTCGCCGAGGGGATTTCTTTGATTTAAAAGACATTAATCTCGCTAAACCGGAAGTCCTAGCAGGGATTATTAAAGTCTATCAATACTGGATTGCCCTAAGTGACTGCGATGGATTTCGCATTGATACGGTTAAGCATATTCCTTGGCGAGTTTCCCGTAGTTTTTGTGGTGCTATCCGGGAATATGCGGAATCGATTGGTAAGGAAAACATCCTACTGTTGGGAGAAGTAACGGATGGGGCTCATATGTCCCGCAACTACCTGGAAGTATTTGGTCGCAACTTGGATGCTGTGCTTGATATTGGGGAACCCACAAAGCGATTAGCACGGATGGTAAAAGGATTAACACCACCAAGGGAGTTTTTTAATCAATTTGAGGAGCATAATATCCTTGGTAGCCACCGGGAAACGGGACGGTATCATGTTTCGATCTTAGATGACCATGATATGGTCGGACGCGATCGCAAGCATCGGTTTGCTGCTAATAACTCTATTCCTAGTAAATACCAGCAAATAGCCCATGCGGTAGGGTTGCAACTGACCACGTTGGGTATACCCTGTATCTATTACGGTACTGAACAAGCCTTTGATGGCACGGAAAACCGCCATGACCCTAGTGTTGAACCAATCAATGAGTATGGCAACATTTCCAATAGCGATCGCTATATTCGTGAATCGATGTTTGGGGGTAGCTTTGGAGCATTTGAAACCAGTGGCTGTCACTTCTTTGACCCAGACCATCCCACCTATCTCAGAATTTCTGCGATCGCAAACCTCCGAAATCGACAAGACCTGATTGGAAAAACCCTACGTGGGGGTCGTCAATACCTCCGAGAAACCTCCTATCTCGGCAAACCTTTTGCTATTCCTGATGCTGGAGAATTAATTGCTTGGTCAAGGATTCTCTACAATCAAGAAATTCTGGTTGCTTTAAACACCCATGGCACTGAAAACCGGGGTGCATACGTCACCATTGATGCCTCACTACACCCCCACGGCTCAACCCTTACTCTGCTCTACAACAGTTACTGGAGTAACTCTCAATTACGCCATCCACCCCAGAATCAAACCGTAATCGTTCAACATGACCAGGGTAGGGCAACGGTCAGGATTGAATTACCGCCTAGTGGCATGATGATTTTGGCCTAGGGATTCTACCTGAAAATTATTAAGGATTATAACATTTTGCTGGTTTAAAGGGATGAGGGGTTGCACCCCACATTTATCTTGCTATACTGAGATCAAGTAGATGCACCCTGATGATCAAGAGAGTCACAAGCACGGCTCTCTATTTTTTTTGAGATGGCTGAAACATTCTAATGGTGATTGAAGTCAAGGGTTTCAAGGGTTTCAAGTCAAGTACTGGTTGCTGTATGAGTGGGTACGCTTCATCCCAAGCATTAAGCCTCAGCACACTATTAAGTTTTGTAACATTTTGCTCGCTTTAAGGGGTGAGGGGTTGCACCCCACATTTATCTTGCTATACTTAGATCAGTAGATGCACCCTGATGATCGAGAGAGTCACACCAACGGCTCTCTATTTTTTTTTGAGATGGCTTAACAGTTCTTTACGTGTTTGAAGTGAGAGGTTTGAAGGGAACTGGTGGTTGCTGCATGAATGGGATTCGGGCAAAGCCCGACGCTGCGCGAACGCTTGATCCCAATCATTAAGCCGATGCGCACTATTAAGTTTTGTAACATTTTGCTCGCTTTAAGGGGTGAGGGGTTGCACCCCACATTTATCTTGCTATACTTAGATCAGTAGATGCACCCTGATGATCGAGAGAGTCACACCAACGGCTCTCTTATTTTTTTTTTGAGATGGCTTAACAGTTCTAATGGTGCTTGAAGTCAAGGGTTTCAAGTCAACTGGTGGTTGCTGCATGAGTGCGTAGGCTTGATCCCAATCATTCAGACTCTCCTATCTATTAAGTTTTGTAACATTTTGCTTGACTATAGGGGTGAGGGGTTGCACCCCTCACTTATCTTGCTATACTGAGATCAGTAGATGCACCCTGATGATCGAGAGAGTCACACCAACGGCTCTCTATTTTTTTTGAGATGGCTTAACAGTTCTAATGGTGCTTGAAGTCAAGGGTTTCAAGTCAACTGGTGGTTGCTACATCAATGGGATTCGGGCAAAGCCCGACGCTGCGCGAACGCTTTATTATCCCAATCATTAAGCCTCACCAAACTATTAAGTTTTTTAACATTTTGCTCCCGTTGAGGTATGAGGGGTTGCACCCCACATTAATCTTGCTATACTGAGATCAAGTAGATGCACCCTGATGATCGAGAGAGTCACACCAACGGCTCTCTTATTTTTTTTTGAGATGCCTTAACAGCTCTAATGGTGCTTGAAGTCAGGGGTTTCAAGGGAGCTGGTAGTTGCTGCATCAGTGCTTACGCTTCATCCCTTGCTGTGGGAGGGACAAAGTCACGAAAGTCCTAAGGAAACTTAAGTAATTACCGAAAAGTTCAGAAACAGTTAGTTAGGCCAAGTATGCTTGCTTACTTCGTCTATAGTCAGCGAACTTAATCTAGGGTTTTCGCCTCTCATCTTCAAACCTATATCAAACTACCCTGAAATTATAATTAAAAAAACCTAAGCCTTCAGCTGTCAGCTGACGGCTGAAGGCTGACGGCTTAATGCTTATAACCAAAGACCAATTACTGAACACCAATTGTCATGGAAGATCAGCAAATCTATCAGTCTGTTGTCAATTATCTTAGGTCTGCTATCGGTCTGCTTGATTTGGAGCAAGACTCACCCTTGCGAAAGGATGTGATTGCCCTGTGCGACCATCTAGAAAATCCCACATTTCGGATTGCTGTCTTTGGTCCGTTTAATTATGGGAAATCTACCTTGCTCAATGCTTTGCTAGGAAAGCGCACTCTGCCCATTGGTCTAATTCCCACTACAGGGGCTGCAATTCATATCCGATATGGAGAAGAATTGCATACTCGAATTATCCTAACTGATGGCACAGAAATTAGTGAAAATAGCACAGAGGTCCTCAAGCGCTATGCTATCCTAGATGAGCAACGGTGTATGCGCTCTGATGTCGCTTCGATAGAGGTTTACTGTCCCCATCCCTTCCTAAAAACTGGTGTAGAATTTCTGGATTTGCCAGGAACAAATGACCGGGAAGCTCAGGATAATTTAGTGCGCGACCAACTGCTAACAGCAGATTTAGTCGTTCAAGTGCTGGATGGTCGCCAGCTGATGACCTTGGGTGAGCGGGAAAACCTGAGAGATTGGTTAATAGATAGAGGAATCAAGACTGTTGTTTTTGTGGTCAATTTCCTGAATTTATTGGAACCTGATCAGCAAAAAGAAGTCCAGACTAGGGCGTGTCTTCTTGCCTCGGAGATCCCCCTAAATCCCCCTTAAAAAAGGGGGACTTTGAGTATGGCTCCCCCCTTTTTTAAGGGGGGCTGGGGGGGATCATAATCTTGCGGAAAACTTTGAAAACACGCCCTAGGCTACGGTTTGTAGCCGAAAGTTTTCGCTCGGAATTACCGAATACGCTTAGTAACTTGTATCGCGTTGATGCCCTACCTGCTTTGAGAGCTAGACTAAAAGGATTATCTGATCAAGCACACACCACGGGATTGGCGATGTTTGAATCAGCACTGCAAAGCATGGTAGCTGCTCAACGGGAAAAGACAACGGTTCGGCTGGATCGTGTGGATGCGATCGCAACTCAGGTTAAAGCAGCACTACAGTCTAAAATCCAAGTCATCAACTCAGAATTAGAAAGTGCCAAAGAGAAGCATCAGGCTAAACTTGAGCTGCAACAAAAAGCTCAGAAATTGATTAAACAAGGATTCCAAGCCGCTGTTTCTGATTTCGAGAGTTGGCTGTATTTGCCCAAACTTTTAGAACGCTATCAATCGAAACTTGCGACAGCACTTCAGCAAGGGGAATTTAGCAGTTGGCAAGCACAATTCCAACAAGACATTGATGGATATCAACAGGCAATCCAAGAATGGGTTGATAAAGCGTGTGAGTTTTTTGAGCATCAGTCTCCTGGTAAGCTAATCATTTCCGTTCCCGATACTCCTCAAGTTATTATACCTGAGCCTCCCGAATTTTCTCAGGAGTCAAAGAAAGTTATCCCAATTGGTCTTTCTACTGGAATCCGTTTGGTTTTAAAAGGTAAAGTGGGCGCAGCTATGGCTGGAGGCGCTAGCTATATCCTCAGTAAAGGGGCAAAGAAAGATAAGTCAAATTCATCCGCTGACTCTTATGACCATCAAGTAGCCCAAGCCTTAAGTGATGCAGCTCAGGATTATCTGAGTTGTTTCAGTACTGACGCTTTCTCGATGGTGCGTAAGTATCAAGCCAAGGCAGAGAAAGTGATTAGTTTGCCAACAAATCAACAACCACAGGATACCAGCAGCCAGGTTTATCAGCTACAGTTATTAAATAGTGTTTTGGAAAGATTGAATGCA
The DNA here is from genome assembly GCF_010671945.1 of Moorena sp. SIO4E2. Classification (NCBI taxonomy): domain Bacteria; kingdom Bacillati; phylum Cyanobacteriota; class Cyanophyceae; order Coleofasciculales; family Coleofasciculaceae; genus Moorena; species Moorena sp. SIO4E2. Next base: position 4,149 of record NZ_JAAHIE010000269.1, on the reverse strand, counting down.
GAATTAATAATTTAGAATTTAGAATTAAGAATTAAGAATTTTCCATATTTTTACGTCCGCTTACAAAAAATGTAGTAATATCGTTCCAAATACCTTTGTCGGTGACTAAGGCATTAATTTCGGCAACGTAGTCAGCCTTGGCTTGTTCTAATTGTTTTGGCTCTAGTTGCTGCAGTGGCCAACACAGGGGATGTTTTAAGCTACCATCCCAGGTGCCTTCTACGTCACTTATCGTAATGTAGCTGCCCAATTGCTCCCGCTTAATTTTAATATCTTCAAATCCTGCTGCTGTGAGCAAGGAGTAGCATTTTTCTTCATCTCCGGTGACATCGCTAAATATCAATGAAATTCCGTATCTTTGGGCAACGTTCTGGAGAATAAAGCCAGTAGTAAAAGCGGTTTTAGCAAAAACACACAAGCCCATTAAGCCTCCTGGTACCAGAAAACGTTTCCATAAGCGTAGATCAGCAGGAACGTTTGTCATTAAAGGCAGGGCTGAACAACATAACACTCTGTCGAAACTGTTGTCAGGAAAGTTTAGGGTCTCAGCATCAGCTTCGATTAGCTCAATATTAGTCAACCCTGCTGCGGAGATCTTGCGTTGAGCTTGATTGAGTAAACCCGTAGAAATATCTACTCCCACCACTCGACCATCCTGACCAACCCGTTTTGCTGCTTCAATAGCAACTAAGCCAGTTCCCGTAGCAATGTCCAAGATTTTTTGTCCAGGTCTGATATCAACATGTTCGATTAGACAATTTGCAAGCCGAGGATGGAAATCCCCCTTATCGTAAGAATTGCTCCTGTTATCATAGATAGTAGCAATTTCTTGTTTAAACTCACTTAGCTCAAGATTATTGGTCATGGTATTTTGCCTCTTTATAGTTGATGTTAGCCTAAGCATTCAGCTGTCAGCTGTCAGCCGTCAGCCTTGGCCGTTGGCCACGCTACGCGAATGGCTGATAACTGATAACTGATAACTGATAGCTGATAACTGATAACTGATAGCTGATAGCTGATAGCTGATAGCTAATAGCTGAATGCTTTTGAGCTTAATGCTTTTGATCACAAGAAGAATACTCAAGGGGCACAAACTCTAACCCAGACTCCTGGTTGGGACAAGGCACCACATGGACTAAGATTTGTGAGGGATTCTTACGATTACCGTTAGCCGGTTCAAACTCAATTTTTCCCGTTACCCCATCAGCACTAAAATCAGGACTTTTCAAGGTTTTCTGCATACCAAGACGTGTGGGATTCTTCTGTTTTTCGATAGCTGTAATCAACACACGAGTTGCATCATAGGCTAAAGCAGACCAGGCAGTTAAGGAATTAAAAGATTTTCCCCATAAGGTTTGAGCATCTTGATTAACTTGTGGGTTAGCACTGTTTAGGTGATGCCAGGAAACAGACACCACAAGGTTCTCGAATAGATCGGGTTGTTTAAGTGCTAGTGTTTTTGACCTGGCGATTCCCGAGGAACCCACCATCACATTACGACCATTGTTTTCCTTGATCATATCGATAGCATTAGTGACAGCATTGGTGACTTGACCATCAGGATTTAAAACAATAGCTGTGTCCTGGGTTTTCCCAATTTCCTCTATTGCTTGCTTAGGGTTAAAGTTGGGCTTAGATATATCGTAGTGTTTGATATCGACAAGTTCTCCTCCTTGGTTAGTAAACTGCTGTTTAAATTCTTGCCAGAACGAGTGAGTGAATGGACTGCGAGGATTATAAAAAACTGCCGCTTTTTGGTGACCATTTTCAACCAAATAATCAACCAAATATTGGGCTGCAATTTTAGCGGTAGGTACCGTCCGGAAGAAAAAATTTCTAGGGTGCTCTGTCAGTTCTTCCGTTGTGGAGCCAGAGGAGATTAACACTAGCTTATTACTATTATAAATATCCACAGTTTCCATGGTCATATCACTAGCATAGTGACCAACTACCCCTAGGATATCCCGTTCCTTGACTAGTGCCTTTGCCCTTTGGATCGCTTCTGAGGTGATATTAGCATCATCAGCAATAAGAACTTTTAGACCCTTACCCTTGATAGATTTACCGTTTATAACATCCTTTCCTAGTAACTTTTCAGTAAAGTTGTTAGGGAGTTTGTCATTATCCTGAAAAAGCTCTAAGTTAACTTCTGTTTGAGCGTGACCGATTCCTCGAAGAATTTTTTGAGCTAGCTCCCGATGTTTGACAGAGCCATTTTTGTTTCTAACGATGGGCACCGCCACAGCAATGGTGTAGTAATCGGATTTAGTAGCCTCTAAAAGGGCATTATTCAGATAAATTAACGTTTCTGGGTCTTTGTCTTCCTCTTGCCAGGATTTTAATAATAAATTACCAGCTTTTTTATAGTTAGATTTTGTCCACCAACACCTCTCCCATCGTTGCCAAGTTTTTTGACTAAAAATGGCTAAGTTATCTCTCCAGGGAGTCTGACATTTTGCCATAAATTTAACACCCCGGTGCTTGAAACGTCGAGCAGAGGTTGTATCCAGTATCTCTTCTCCAGAACTAATCTTGTCTCCTAGCTTGTTAGGCTCTGTGGCAATTTTGTAAATTCCGTAAATGCTAAGGAGCGCAACAGTCCCTAACGCTAATTTAATCAAAAGTGTAACTAATGATCCTGACACTGGCCAACGCCATGGTTGTGCTTTAGGATGGTGATAAATCACCGGTAACCAAGTAGCGTAGGGTAATTTTTTATCTAATCGATTCTCTAGATAATGGAGTCTTTTTCGTGCTACTTTAACTGCCTTATGGAGAGACTTTCCTTGAGAAAATTCTTCGAGAAAGAACCTGAGGAAGGTCTGGGCAACTTCATCGGGGACTGGCTCTTTCATAATAATCGCTTGTGGCATTTGTAATCTAGCTAGAGCATTGGCTAAGCCTAAGCCATCACAGCTATTAAATATCGCTAGCTTCAAGCCGTTTTTAATGGCTTCCTTTAGAGCAGGAATTAAATCATCAATGATGAGACTGTCTTCCTGATTGATATAAATTCGACCACTTTCATCATTACATTCGCTAGAACTATGACCAGCAAAAAACAGAATATCCCAGCCCTCTTTTTCCCAAAGTTTATGGTCTAATTCCTCTCGTGTCGGTTCTACTAGAAAGCAGGAGGATGAATCTAAGCTAGAGACTTGCTGCCAATTGTTGTGGTCGGTTTCGATATCAATTCCGTCACTGTTACCAAGAATGGCTAATAGTCTGACTCGATTTCTCAGTTTAGTTTCTGGAGTTGGCTGGTATTCCAAGGGAATTAAACTAAATTCAACGGAGTCATGATTATTTTCCCATACATCCCAGAGGTGCCATGGTAATCGTTGAAGCTGAGGATTATCGGTCTGAATCAATACCCGAATATCACGATGACGGCTTAACTCAGTTGTTAATTGATTTCTGATCTGGTCAAAGCCATCGGATCTAGAATTCAGCCATTGGTTAATATTGTTGCTTAACTCGTCAACCAATTGCTCACAGGATTTCATCGAAGAGATGTACAGTCCTTTGGGAGTTAAGCGGGGGTTTCGGTAAAAATACTCTAAATTACGATATCCTTGCTGCCAATCGGTGTATAGTTGATAAATTTCGGGGTTTGGTGCCAACCGACTCATAATTTTTCCTTCAGCTGACTTGTCTGTTGTTCCCCATGCCAAAGTGACTCGAATTCCCCTGTCTAGGTCACCATCTAGTGTTAGAATAACTACTCTATTCATTTCTATTTATTGCCGTATTTTTGTAGATTGCCAGATCCAATCACCGACAGGAGTCTCCTTGACTCTGATTGACTGACGAAAATTTGCATGTTGATGATTAGCGCTGTTACTCCCTCAGGATTTACTAGGAATTTTAATCCTAAGAATTGTGAGTCAAGCAGCGCTTTGAGTTATGGGGGTATGGGATTTAGGCAACTAGCATACTTGATAGTATATGGACTATACCATATTTTTGAAATTATCCAGAAATATTTAAACTATCTTCACACTAATTTGAAGCCAGACTGCCGCTCTAATGGTATGCGTAGTGCTATATCAGGCTGCTGAGAAAAGCGATTGGCCGTAGGCCACGCTACCCGAACGCAAAATCAAAACACCTTTTCATAAAACCTTGTTTTTGGGCTGAATATAAATA
>NZ_JAAHIE010000268.1:0-9827 GCF_010671945.1 Moorena sp. SIO4E2 | reverse complement strand
TGATTTATGTTATTAATAACAAGGTTGTTGATGGTTAAAGGTTAACCGTTTGACTGTTATTGGATATAGCTAATGAAATTAGTGTCGAATTACCAGTTAGGTAAATTAGGCGATCGCTCTTTTTTAAGACAGATAAATTATCAGACGAATTACCAGTTAGGTAAAAAAGAGCGATCGCTCTTTTTTAAGACAGATAAATTACCAGTCGAATTACCAGTTAGGTAAATTAGGCGATCGCTCTTTTTTAATACACATAACTGGTAATTTGTCAAGAACTAATTTCAGAGGGTTCACCTGGAAAATTCTAAAAAATTGCTCCTCTTTGAATTAGCTCAAGCTTGGTGGATTCATCAATTCCTAAAATATATGTGAATCGGGCATTTTTGACTTTAGCATCCCTGAGCTGGGCACGAGTGAGGTCGGCACCACTAAGGTTAGCACCACTGAGGTTAGTACCACTGAGGTTGGCACCAGACACCCTCATAGGATTCAGGAAGGCACCACTAAGGTTAACACCACTGAGGTTGGAATCACTAAGGTTGGTAGCACTGAGCTCAGCACCCCTAAGGTTGGCACCAATCAGGTTGGCACCCCTGAGGTTGGCACCCCTGAGGTTGGCACCAATCAGGTTGGCACCAATCAGGTTGGCACCAATCAGGTCGGCATTCTTCAGGTTGGCACCCCTGAGGTTAATACCACTGACGTTGACACTCCTCAGGTTGGCACCAATTAGGTTGGCAACTCTGAGGTTAGCACCACTGAGGTCGGCACCAATCAAGTTTGCACCACTGAGGTTAGCACCAATCAAATTTGCACCACTGAGGTTAGCACCGATCAAGTTTGCACCACTGAGGTTAGCACCACTAAGATTGGCAGCAATCAGGTTAGCACGAATCAATTTAGCACTACTGAGGTCCACATCACTCAGCTTAGGACGAATCAATTCCGCACCACTCAAGTCGGCACCACTCAGGTCGGCACCCCTCAAGTCGGCATCACATAGGTTGGCACCACTGAGCTTGGCATCACTGAGGTCCGTATCACTGAGATCCGCACCCCTCAAGTCTCGACCCACAGCTCCACTGTTAGCAATCTCTGCGACTAGACGCCATTTATGATCAAGCTTGCTATTGTCTTCATCATCTGACCTTTCGTTCAAAATTTGAATATCTTTTATAGGAAAACCGCTTAATTGTTTTAGGTCTTCTGATTTTATCCGAGCTTCAAGCCGTTCGATAGCTTCTTGAGACCCCTCTAGGATTAAGCGGCTTGGTTTAATATCAATAATGTTGATCGTGTATCCTGAGGATTCTTGTAAAATAGATTCAATCAGTTTTGAAGGTTGAACTGAATTTATATCCCCTTGTAATAAAAGAACAGCTTTTATTGTTTGACTTTGTCTCTGGATTACAGTTTGTTGGTGCGTCAGGGGTTGACTTGGCTCCACACCCTGCACCGGTTCTGAGCTACTGCCATCATTTTTGTTTAGCTGTTCTGATGATTTTTCTTCTGCTATTCCCGCAATTTCTTTCCAGTCTAGGGTCAATCCCTCGCATATCCGTTTAAATAAATCAAGCTGAATTGCCTCTGATTTAAAAAATTTGGTAACTGTATAGTGACTTATTCATTGTGACTTGGGAAAGTTACTTTTTAGCTCAAAGCCTAGCTTGTCCAAAGCCTTTTTCGCTGTTTCTACACCTTTTGAAGAAGCGGCGATAGTTAGTTTTTTAGTTTTATTACCCTGGCTAAACTCTGTCATTGTCTTGCTGATTTAGCATAACTCTAGCATCAGAAGTATTGAACAGAGAATAGGCAATAAGGAATAGGGAATAGGGAATAGGGTAAAAACTAGGAAGTTTGGGGAGGGTGAGGAGAGTGGGAAAAAACCGGGTATTTATAGCATGGTTTTAGCTAATTCAGATCACTCAGTATTTTCACCCTACCCTACAAGGGACGCCAAAGGCTAACAACTTTCAACCTCTAACCTCCAACCTCCAACCTTAAACCTTCAACCTCCAACCTCCAACCTTAAACCTTCAACCTTAACCCTTAAACCTTACTAACCTGATCGTAAATAATCAAATATGTACCAATTTGGCATAACAAAATCAGCTGATACCCTTAAACTACAATTAGTCCAAATATAGCCCTGATCATAATTATGAGGTACAGTAAATTTTCTTACCGCTGCTCCCTACTCCCTACTCCAAATAAAAATGCTATAGCTGATAGCTAAAAACTGCTCCCTAAGTCATGAATGATTCAAAAAACGCCATCGATATATTTGCAGGGGCAGGTGGCCTTTCTCTAGGTTTCCATATGGCTGGGTGGCAGATCACCACAGCAATAGAAATTGATAAGTCTGCTGTTTCCACTTATCGAGAAAACTTTCCTAGCACTAATGTTATTCGCTCCGATGTTCGAGCTATAGACTTTACTCAATTTCAAGGTATTGACCTAGTAGTAGGTTCACCGCCATGTCAACCTTTTTCTGTCCCAAACCAAGAGCGAAATAAACAGTTATCCCGAGCCAAGCCTAAGGATTTAGTTCCAGAATTTATTCGAGCGGTAAGGGATATTCGACCAAAGGCATTTTTAATGGAAACTATGCCTGGGTTGCAAAGGTCTAAAAAAAATCACTATTATCAATGGATTGAGCAGCAGCTTCAAACCCTAGATTATTCAGTTTATGTAGAGGTGTTAGAGGCAGCATCCTATGGAATTCCCCAGTATCGTGAACGTCTATTTTTCGTCGGTTTAGCCACAAAAAATGATTTTACGTTTCCCCGGAAAACCCATGGTTTAGGGACATCTAATCCCTATATTTCATCGGGTTCAGCCTTAACTGATGTTCCTGACTATGAGCCCAATACCACTAAAGTTTCCTATGCCAATAAACCCGTTATTCGTCCTACCCCTTGGACAGCAACTCTAGTCAAAGGTGGGGGAAAACCCATCAATTTCGATGCACCAAGTCCTACCATTACCGCTACTACAGTCGGTTACTGCACCCACATTATTGATCCTGAAGGTGTTTTACTGGTGTATCACCGTCATTTAATGAATGGGGGAAAGCCGAGATCAGGAACAGTTGAAGGGGTAAGACGGCTGACGGTACGGGAATCAGCTAGACTCCAATCCTTTCCTGATCATTTTGTATTCAAAGGTTCTAAAACATCACGATACAGACAGGTTGGTAATGCTGTACCACCACGGTTAGCCAAAGCAGTTGGAGAAGCAATCCATAAAGCCATCTTCCCCTCTGAGGTATCAACGACAAAAGACTTTCAATCCTATTTTGATCAGCTTTGCGACAAATTGCATCTGCGGCTGTAGGGGATAAGAGTGTGGGAGGTGTGGGAAGTGTGGGGAGATACAGTCAACTTAGTTACCCCTACTCCCTACTCCCTACTCCCTTAATGGAGTGTGGGGAGATGAAAGTGATGTGTAGCAACCTGATTTGCGTTCACGTTTGTCCATCAGAAGTTAACGTTTTTTGTTAAGTTAAATTATTAAATATTGAGTTTTTACGTATTATTATTAATATTTTTTTATAAGCAAGGCTAACATTCCTCTTGATGGCAAGAGGAATCCCATAAACAGCAGAAGATCTAAAGGCAGGACAAAAAATTTAATGTTTTTTTAAAAATTACTCTAGACCTAGTCGTTGACTTCCTGGGATATACTAGAGATTGCTAGCTAGTCATAGGTAAGTTCGGTTAAAGATCCACAAGTATTAGACCAAATAGTATTAGGCCAAATAGTATTAGGAATGATATCGATAATCGGAGAGCCTTCCTTCTAGAACTCGTATAACTGTTTATAATCCTGGATTAAGGTCATAGAATTATGCTAGGAATAGATTTACCAGCACAACAAACCAGATTGGATCACGAACCGATTCATGTAATTGGTCAAATTCAGCCTCATGGGGGACTGTTGGTACTGGAAGAGCCTGAGCTAAAAATATTACAAGTTAGCAACAATACCTCTAGGGTTTTGGGAATCCCTGCCGAAGCCATGCTAGAAAAAACCCTAGAAGATGTACTTGACCCATTCCAAGTGGAGAGAATTAAAGCTGGGTTATCTGAGGAAAATCTAGACCTGATCAATCCTACTAAAATTTGGGCGAGGAAAAAAGGGGATGATTACGCAGTATTTGATGGTGTGTTTCATCGTAACTCAGATGGATGTCTGATTCTGGAATTAGAACCAGCAGTTTCCCGTGAGACTATCCCATTTTTAAGCTTTTATCATCTAGCAAGAGCCTCCATCAACCAGCTCCAACAAACCTCAAACCTCCGAGATTTTTGTCAAATCATCGTCAAAGAGGTGCGAAAAGTCACTGGGTTTGACCGGGTGATGCTCTATAAGTTTGAAGATGATGACCATGGAGCAGTTATTGCCGAAGAAAAACTAGACAGTCTGGAATCTTACCTAGGCTTACACTATCCAGAATCCGATATTCCTAAACCAGCTAGACGATTATTCTGTTCCAATTGGATCCGCTTAATTCCAGATGCCAATTCCCAACCTGTTGAGATTTTTCCTACCGATAATCCCATCACCAATCGCCCCCTTGATTTAACATTATCAATTCTCAGAAGTGCTTCCCCCTGTCATATCAAGTACCTCCACAATATGGGAGTTGGGGCGTCTTTGACTATTTCATTGATTAAAGATAAAAAACTCTGGGGACTTATTGCTTGTCATCATCAAACCCCTAAATATGTATCCTATGAGTTGCGCAAAGCTTGCGAATTTTTAGGACGAGTGATTTTCTCAGAGATTTCAGCCCGAGAAGAGACGGAAGACTATGACTATCAGATGAAGTTGTCCTATATTCAATCAATATTGATTGAGTATATGTCCCAAGAAGAAAACTTTATTGATGGCTTAGTTAAGCATGACCCCAATTTACTGGACTTAACCAGTGCTCAAGGTGCAGCAATTTGTTTTGGGGATAATTTTACGGTTATTGGTGAAACCCCTAGTGAAGAAGACCTGAAGTTTTTGGTGCAATGGCTGAAACAGAATGTTGATCAAGAGGTTTTCTATACTGATTCTCTGCCTCGCATTTATCCTGATGCACAACGGTTTAAAGATATTGGTAGTGGCCTGCTAGCCATCCCCATTTCCAAGAGAAACTATGTGCTGTGGTTCCGATCAGAGGTGATTCAAACTGTGAATTGGGGGGGTGACCCCAATAAAGCCTTTGAAACAACCCACACACAGGGGACTTTGCAACTATCGCCCCGTAAATCCTTTGAACTGTGGAAAGAAACCGTTCGCTTAACCTCTTTACCCTGGAAACAGGTAGAAATTAAGACAGCACTGGAACTGAGGAAAGCATTGATTAATATTGTCCTGCGTCAAGCTGATGAATTGGCTCAATTGGCTCAAGATCTAGAACGTTCCAATGCTGAACTGAAAAAGTTTGCTTATGTGGCATCCCATGACCTGCAAGAACCCCTGAATCAAGTGGCGAATTATGTGCAGCTGTTAGAAATGCGCTACAATGACCGACTTGACGAAGATGCCAGCGAGTTTATTACCTTTGCGGTTGAGGGAGTCAGCCTCATGCAAACCCTGATTGATGATGTGTTGGCTTACTCGAAAGTCGATTTGCAGGGCATTGAGTTTAAACTGACGGAAGTGGAAACGGCCTTAGACCATGCTCTGGCTAATTTGCGGGGACGCATCCGTGAAACTGGAGCAGTGATTACCCATGACCCCTTCCCAACAGTTATGGCTGATAGCACCCAGTTGATGCAACTGTTCCAGAATTTAATCGGTAATGCGATCAAGTTCCGCAGTGAACAGCCACCGGAAATCCATGTGGGGGCAAAACGACTCGAAGATTCATGGCTATTTTCAGTGCAGGATAATGGCATTGGCATTGAACCGCAGTTTAGCGATCGCATTTTCGTGATCTTCCAACGTCTGCACACCCGGGATGAGTATCCTGGCACAGGTATGGGTTTGGCTATCTGTAAAAAGATTCTGGAGTGTCACCGGGGCAAAATTTGGGTAGAGTCAGAACTAGGTCACGGTGCCACCTTCTATTTTACAATTCCAGTAAGGGGACGCGAGCGTGAGCGTAGAAACGGACGAAAGACACAAAATCATATTTTTGGTTGAAGACAATAAAGCCGATATTCGCTTAATCCAAGAAGCGTTAAAAAATAGCTCGGTACCCCACCAGGTAGTAACGGTCAGAAATGGCATGGACGCTATGGCTTACTTAAACCAAGAAGGAGAGTATGCTGATGCCGTCCGTCCAGACCTGATCGTGCTAGATTTGAACTTGCCAAAAAAGGATGGTCGAGAGGTGCTCGCAGAGATTAAGGCTGACCCTAATCTCAAACGGATTCCTGTGGTGGTATTAACTACCTCAAGAAATCAGGATGACATTTTCCAGAGTTACGACTTGCATGTGAATTGCTACATCACCAAATCCCGGAATCTTAGCGAATTATTCAAAATCGTCAAAGGAATTGAAGACTTTTGGCTCTCCACTGTCACCCTGCCATCACAATAAAGGGATTAGGGATTACAGATTAGGGATTACAGATTAGGAATGAACCATGAGAGACTAGGGATTAGACATCAGGGTTGACTAATACAAAATCAGGAAACCAATGACGATTCTCTATCAAAGGAGAAATCCAGACCAATAAGCCCACAGAATAAATACTCAAAGGTAATGCCTGAAGGCTCAGTAAAAATCTTGTTAATTGAGGACAACCTGGCAGAAGCCAGATTGTTACAAGAGTTTTTGAAAGAAGCTCAGTTCAGGCACTTTAGTCTAGTTCATGTCAAGCGGTTGCGGGATGCACTCCAGGAAATCGCTCAGGCTAGAGCAATCTCAATTCCCTACGATGTGATCTTGTTAGATCTGACTCTACCGGACAGCCACGGACTAGCATCCCTCGGACCCTTGATCAAGCAAGCGCCTAGTTTACCGATTGTAGTGCTAACCAATACCAATGATGATGAATTAGCCATTGAGGCAGTTCGTCAGGGAGCACAAGATTATCTAGTCAAGCGGCAAGTCAAGGCAAAAATGCTGGTTCGTTCCTTGCGCTATGCTATTGAACGTAAGCAGGCAGCAGTTGCATTACGACAAGAAAATCAAGCCCTAGAAAGTCAGGTTCAGGAACAAACCGCTGAGTTGGTTAGAGCCAAAGAAGTCAACCAGCGCAAAGCTGAATTTGTTTCCATGCTCTCTCACGACTTTCGTAATCCCTTAAATACAATCCTCCTTTGTTCTGGATTGCTCCAAGACAAAGAGGAACAATTACCTCAAGAAAAAAAACTGGTTCATTTGCGGCTAATTCGCTCGGCCATCAAAAACATGGCCCAGTTGTTGGATGAGGTTTCATTAATCAGTAAAGCTGATTCCGGTAGACTCCTGTGTCAACCTACTCGGTTGGATTTGAAACGCTTTTGTCACCAATTAGTGGAAGAGTTACAAATCAGTACCAACAACAACCATCAGCTAGTTTTTACCAGTCAAGGGGAATTGAGGGAAGCGCTATGGGATGAACGATTGCTGCGACACATTTTTAGTAATTTGCTCGCCAACGCTATTAAGTACTCACCCACAGGGGGAACCGTTCAGTTTGAACTGATTGCTCAGACAGAATGTGTTATCTTCAGAATTCAAGACCAGGGTATGGGCATTCCCCCAGAAGACCAACAGCAACTGTTTCAGCCTTTCCATCGTGCTAGCAATGTTGGCACAATTCCTGGTAGTGGCTTAGGACTAGCTATTGTTCAACAGTGTGTGGAAGCTCATGGTGGTGAGATTTCTCTCAAGAGTCAGTTGGGAGAGGGTAGTACATTTACCGTTAGGTTACCGTATTAGGTTTTAGGGAATCGGGAATCGGGAATCGGGAATTGAGAATGAAGAATTGAGAATGAAGAATGAAGAATTGAGAATGAAGAATTGAGAATTGAGAATTAAGAATTGAGAATTGAGAATTGAGAATTGAGAATTGAGAATTGAGAATTGAGAATTGAGAATTGAGAATTGAGAATTGAGAATTGAGAATTGAGAATTGAGAATTGAGAATTGAGAATTGAGAATTGAGAATTAAGATGCGTTCGCGTAGGCTGGGCTACGGCCAATCCCAAAGGTAATTATTCAGTTATCAGTATTCAGCTATCAGCATTAACTTAATATTTGAATACTGACTACAATTTTATTATCCTGATTATCCTAATCCAAAGCAACTGACTAATAAAAAGTTATAACCGAAGCATTCGCCTGGCAATTTCGGAAGCAATTTGTTGACCTAGCCGTTGAGTTTCCTGCTTTAACAAAAGTTCCAGCATCTTTGGTACCGATTCTAGGTCAAACCTAGAGGATTCAATAATCATAGCCCCAATCTTTTCCATCCGCTCCAGGTTAGGAGACTCTAATTTTCCAGTTACATTAACTGCCAAGCCCACCGATGCAGTTATCTGGCCAAGAGTCTTGTATGAAAGATTTTCTAAACTGGTAACCATCTCTTCAACAAGAGCATTACGCAATATACTCCCTTGCTCGGAGTAGAGAAATTCTAACCCCTGGTGTAAGAGCGCACTAATATCAAACTGCCTACTTGTGCGCACCTGACCTAATAAATCCTCCAAAACATGCCATTGAATTCCACCATCTTGATACACAATCTCTTGTAAACAAGTCCTTAATTGGGGTGATGAATCCGTTAACAGCCGTTGGGCAACATAGGGATACGTTTCATTGAAGGGCTGAAAATTAGGATTGAGCTTAATTGCTATCCCTTCTAAGGTAGCGGCACTGCGGAAAATCAGGAGGTAGTAAGTGGGTAATTTAAATGGATATTTATAAAGTAACGGGGATAGCTTCCGAATAATACGATTAAAGCCGAATGTTGACACAGTAGCTTCCATCACCCCACCAAAAATATCAGTGAGTTCAGGAATCAGCGAGGTCACATCTGTCTCCGGTGGCAAAAAGTCGAGTTTCTTATAGTCTTGTGCTAAACCTTCAAAATCACCAATAACAATATGGACAACCGATTCCAGTAAGCGATACCGATAAGACGGTTCTACTGAGCTCATCATGCCAAAGTCAAGATAAGCCAATTTCCCATCAGGGGTAGCCAATAAATTGCCTGGGTGAGGGTCAGCATGGAAGTAACCTTCTTCTAAAAGTTGCCGCAAGCAACACTGAAATCCTACATCAATCAGGGTATTCGGGTCTAATCCCTGGGCTTTAATGGTTTCTAGTTCCGTCAATTTAGTCCCAGTGATCCACTCCATGGTTAACACCCGCCGCCCCGAGTATTGCCAGTATATACGTGGTACAGCGATATTGTTAATGTCACCGTAAAGTTCGGCAAATCGTTCCGCATTGCGACCTTCCTGGGTATAGTCCATTTCTTCAAACAAGCTAATAGCTAGTTCGTCTATAAGTGCTACTAGGTCGCTGTGAACAAAAGATATTGATTCTTGCGCCCATGCTGCTATTTTCCGCAGGATATAGATATCTAGGGAAATACACTCTACCAGACCAGGGCGTTGCACCTTTACTGCTACTATTTCACCAGTTTTGAGTGTCCCTTTGTACACTTGTCCTAGGGAAGCAGCAGCTACCGGTTTTTCGATCAGTGAGCCATAGATGTTGTTATAGTTATCCCCTAATTCTTCTTCAATTAACTGATAGGCAATATGATTAGGGAAAGGAGGTAATTGGTCTTGTAATTTAGTGAGTTCCTCTAAATAAATAGGAGGAACAATATCCGGACGACAGGAAAGGATTTGTCCCAATTTAATGAAGGTTGGACCAAGTTCAGTCA
>NZ_JAAHIE010000267.1:0-9855 GCF_010671945.1 Moorena sp. SIO4E2 | reverse complement strand
TACTCCCTACTCCCTACTCCCTACTCCCTACTCCCTACTCCCTACTCCCTACTCCCTACTCCCTACTCCCTACTCCCTACTCCCTACTCCCTACTCCCTACTCCCTACTCCCTACTCCCTACTCCCTTTACTATAGTGCTAGGGCTGTGCTTTTGGATCACCATACTTAATCAAAAGTGCGATCGCTATACTCACCACCAAAATTAACATCATACTCAAAGCTGACCCAAATCCCCAGTTTTGAGTAGCTCCTAAAAACTGGTTATAAATCAATCTTGCTCCAGTCATACTCGATGCTCCCCCTAGCAATTCCGGATTAACAAAATCCCCTAATCCAGAGATAAATACCAGCAAAGAACCTGCAGCAATTCCTGGTAGAGTTTGGGGTACGGTTACCTTCCAAAACGTTTGATAGGGATTTGCCCCTAAATCTGCCGCCGCTTCTAACAAACGTTTGTCTAATTTTTCTATAGACGCATAGAGAATCAACACCATATATGGCAGAAAGCTGTAAGCCATGGCAATCAATACAGCAGCACTACGATTGAGCAAATCCAACCCTGGTAGTCCAAGACTAGTCAGGACTGTATTGAGAACCCCAGTCGGTCGCAGAATGGTAATCCAGGCATAAGAACGCAGTAGAGAAGATGTCCACAACGGTAAGATAAAACCAAGCAGCAGTAAATTTTGCCACCGCTTGGGTGCTAGCTGAGCAATCCAATAAGCCACAGGAAATCCTAGCAGAAGACAAATCACAGTGGTTCCCATGGCCAAAAAAAGCGATCGCCCTATCACTTGCAAGATTACTGGATCAAATACCCGCAAATAATTATCAATACCAGAGGGATTGACCACATCTCCTGGTCTAATGTTGGGTACCAAACTTAGTTCAAAAATGACTAGGGTTGGCAGCACCAACAACAAAGCTAACCATATACCTGCTGGACTGAGCAATCCTAGGGGTTCTAACCACTGCCATCGTAAGTGTCTCTTATCTTGCATAACTGGGGACTCAGCAATGTTATCAGTAACGCTTTCAGTGTTATTTATCATTAGTTATTAGTCATTAGTTATTAGTCATTATTCCAAGATATATACCATTTTTTAATAAAAATGGTATATTTGATATATAAATTGAAAACTATTCAAAATGTGCTTGATTCTTTAGGATTTTATCACTCTAATTCTTGGAATGTTATTTGTTATCTCTAGCAATTATCAATAGCGTTACGCTCTTTTTTAGAGGTATTTTGAATGGTATGTTTATTTCTGCCGTTCCGTACTAGTTTCCTAAACTTTAGGGTGTTAAAAAGGGCTAATTCCTAACTCCTAACCACTGGTCAACTTAGTCCAGTAGCGGTCATAAAGTTCGCTAACTTCGTCAACAGGTGCAAGACCTTCACAACGTTCTAACGCTGATGATTCTGGAAACAAACTTTGATCCTCTTGGATTTCACGGGACAATAGCTTAAAGGCTTTTTGGTTTGGTGTGGCGAAGCTCAAGCGTTCACAAATTTGAGCAGCAACATCTGCTTCTAACATAAAGTTAATCCAAGCGTAGGCACCCTCAAGATTGGGAGCTGTTTTAGGAATTGCCAAGGTATCGGTCCACAAGGAAGAACCGCTTTTCGGTAGCACATACTGCAAATCTGGGTTTTCTGCCATGATTTCAGCAGCATCCGAGGAGTAACACATCGCAATCCATAAATCCCCACTCAGAATTTGCGATCGCCAAGCATCAGAAGAAAATGAAGCAATACTTGGTTTTAAGTCCACCAACGTTTCATAGGCTTTTTTAATCTCCTGGGGATTGGTAGAGTTGTACGAGTAACCCAACATTTTCAAAGTGGCACCCATCACTTCTCGCACATCGTTGAGCAAAGTCATCCGTCTCGATAATTTGTCTTTATCTTGCCAAAGATAGCTCCAATCCTCCGGTACTTTAGATAGTTTTTTGGAGTTGTAAATCAAACCCGTTGTTCCCCAGCTCAGAGGAATACTGTGCAAATTGTTGGGGTCATATATAGGATTGAGGAACTTAGAAAAAAGTCGATTCATTCCGATGATGCGTTCAAAGTCCAGTTTGAGCAACAGATCCAACTCAACCATCTTCCGCACCATGTAGTCAGACGGGTAGATAATGCTATAGGCTCCGCCCCCAGAAGCCTGAAGTCGAGCAAGCATAGCTTCGTTGGAATCAAAGACATCGACTAAAGCTTTGATTCCAGTTATTTCGGTAAAGCGGTCTAGTAGCTCATCATCGGTATAGTTAGTCCAAGTGTAGATAAATATTTTATTTCTGTCACCTGGTGAAGGAGGTGTTGGTTTCACCTTAGCTAGAGTCCAGCCACATCCAGACAGGGTTAGACCTGATAGGGTAGCGACAGTGGCTAGCTGTAAAAAGTTGCGCCTTGTAGGGCGTTTTAGGAATGATTGTCGATCCTTAGAAAGCACGATTGAAAAGGTTTAAGGTTGAGGTTTGTTGTTGCCCAGGCGTCCGAAGTAGGGTAGGTTTAATAAAGTTATTCAAAACCGATTACCGATTACCCATTACCCCAAAATGGATAGGATAATTAATCCACCAAAATTGATTTAGTAAACAACTAAAAATATCTGGCTTTCCTGAGCACTATTTTGCCAGCAAACTAGGCTCAAAAACTACCGAAATCTTTAAATTATTCCGCCAACACGCGACAATCCGTGGGTGCCCAACGAGCATAAATTGTCGTGTTAGGGTCTGGTAACTTGTTATTGGTGTTGGCAAGTATGACTCTGAGACAGTCGCCACTGAGTAACTCCACCACACATTGAATATGAGTACCCAGGTACATCGCGTGTTTGAGACGTCCTTCAAAGCAATTCATAGTAGTAGTAGTTGTTGTTACTGTTGGCGGGGAAAGACTCAGGCGAATTTTCTCTGGTCGTACACCTACTACAATATCCTGAGGATTAGAATTATCCAGGACTTCTCTAACGGATGGAGACTCAACCACAATCTTGATACCAGTCTTGGTGGTAATTTCGAGTGAGTCGGCATCGGACCGTTGCAGACGACCTTTAAATAAATTGGTATCACCGATAAAGTCCGCCACAAAGGTTGTCCGAGGATTTTCATAGATTTCTCTGGGGGAACCAACTTGCTCAATTTTACCTGCACGCATCACAGCGATACGGTCAGAAAGACTCATGGCTTCGTCTTGGTCGTGGGTCACCATCACAAAGGTTAACCCCAGGTCTTGATGGAGATTTGAAAGTTCCACCTGCATCTGTTTGCGCAGCTTGAAATCTAGGGCTCCCAAGGGTTCATCCAACAACAGCACCCCTGGCCGATTAACTAATGCTCTGGCTAATGCCACTCGTTGCTGTTGACCCCCAGACAGTTGAGGGGGATACCGATTCGCCAATCCCTCTAGTTTCACTTGTTTGAGGGCTGCTTTGACTCGTTCCTCAACCTCCAATGAGGGTAGCTTTTTTAGCCGTAGACCGAAGGCAATATTTTCGGATACACTCAGGTGATTGAATAGAGCATAACTTTGAAAGACCGTATTGACAGGTCGGCGGTGTGGTGGAATATGATTCATCGAGCGTCCCTGAATCATTACTTCCCCAGCTGAAGGCATCTCAAATCCTGCTACTAAACGCAAGGTTGTAGTTTTGCCACAGCCAGACGGACCAAGAATGCTAAAAAATTCTCCTTGACGGATACTTAAGTCAACACCACGGACAACGGTCTCGGTGTCGAACACTTTAAAAACCTTGCGGAGTTCAACATCAAGTTTAGCTGTAGTCGTAGCAGTCGGACGTGGTTCTTTAACAGTCGTTTGAAACATGGTGGTTATTTCAGCAGTAGTGATGCCCCCAGAGTCATGCCTCGTCTGTCTGCATCTGTGCAACACGGTTTCTCTCCTTGGGTTTATTTTATCCTCGAACCTAAAAATACTCCTGCAGTAGCTAAACAGATCTGCACTGATCCAGTAGCTGAGGTGCGGAAGTAAATTGCTGGGTATTAGGCTTGACTAGGAGGTATTAGGCTAATGGTAAGAGCTATTGAACAGGGGCAAATCAGAGCCTCCTTAATCAAGGATTTGGGGCGGCTGTAGGCTAACCGGTGTGGGCAATTAATCGGGCATGTTCCAATTTTGCTCACTACACCCGGTCACCGTAAACCCCATATCCAGTTTTAACCGACAAGCTTGGGGCGTGAGTCCTGTTGTTTTGTTGTCAATTGTCAATCCTTAATTCTTAATTGAAAAGGGGGACGTATTGGGAATCCAAGCCAATAGGTTACTGCATTGATCAGGTGACTATTCGCCTTAATTGCCCAATCCCGTGTTCTCCAAGTCCGATTCCCCATTCTCAGACCTCTCACGATGACATTAATTCAGCCTTCCTTATCTCCATTTGCAGTATATCGATCTAATTCCCGCACTGTCGGACGCAAATACCAATCCGTAGTGATTATGGTACTGATGAGCCTATTCTTGCTGGGGGGAATTGGTTCCCGTTTAGCTTATTTACAGCTAGTTCAAGGGGAACGCAACCAAAAGCTGGCAGAAAATAATCGGATTCGTCTGATTCCCAAGCCCCCTATACGGGGCAATATTTTTGACCGTAAGGGAAGAGTATTAGCTAGCTATCGGTTGTCTCACTCGGTATTTGTATGGCCGATGGTTCTTAGGCAGGAGCAATGGCCCCAAACTCGCAAACGCCTGTCCCAAATTTTGAAGATACCAGACGCTGAGATTCAAAAGCGTCTGGAACAAGCGGGCTATAACTCTCCTTACCTACTTCGGATTGCCCGTGGTGTTACTCCCGCTCAAGTTACTGCCTTGGCTGAGTACAGCAATGAATTACAGGGGATAGAGGTGGATATTGATGCAGTGCGGTACTATCCCCATGGGAAGCTATCGGCTCATGTTCTAGGTTATACTGGAGAGTTAGACTATGAAGAGCTGCAACGGCGTAAAGCGGACGGCTACCGCCTCGGTGATGTGGTTGGCAAAATGGGGGTGGAGAAGTCCTATGAGCATCTGCTACGGGGAGAATGGGGCGGTCAGCAAGTAGAAGTTGATGGTGCTGGACGAGTCGTCAGGGTTCTGGGTCAGAAACAGGCAAAACCGGGTAAACCTATCCATATAAGCATCGATCTAGACGTGCAGAAGGCAGCCGAGGCAGCATTAGGCGATCGCAAAGGGGCAGTCGTGGCTATAGACCCCAACACCGGTGCTGTCCTCGCAATGGTTTCTCGTCCAACCTTTGACCCGAATATTTTCTCGACTCGCATCACCTCAGAAACCTGGCGAAAGCTACAAGGCAGAGGGAATCCGTTTATCAACCGGGCAATGCGAGGGTTTCCTCCAGCCAGTACATTTAAGGTAGTCACGGCTTCGGCGGGTATGGAATCTGGTCGGTATTCTCCCAGAACTGTTTTACAGACTTATCCTTACCTTTATGTGGGTGGTCATGCCTTTGGGGAGTGGAACCGAGCCGGATTTGGTCGAATGGGATTTGTGGGTGCTATGGCTTGGAGCAGTAACACCTTCTTTGGTCAAATCGGTCGAGGGGTTGGGGGGAAAACCCTGATTGAATGGGCTCGTAGATATGGCTTTGGTGAAAAAACTGGTATTGAGTTATCTGGGGAATCCCGTGGTTTGATAGTGGATGATGCCTGGAAGCGGAAAAACTACAATTGGGGATGGACCGTGGGAGATACCATCAATATGTCTATTGGTCAAGGGTTTACCCTAGGAACACCCTTACAATCCTCAGTGATGTTTTCTGTAGTTGCCAATGGCGGCTATCGGGTTAAACCTCACTTGCTCAAGAACAATCAGGATGCCATCAAAGGGCGAGTGTCGATTAATATGAAGCCATCAACGATTCAAACCCTGCGCCGAGGATTGCGAGCTGTGGTTACTGGGGGAACAGGAGCGGCATTGAGGGTGCCAGAGTTACCTCCTGCCGCTGGTAAGAGTGGAACAGCAGAGGCTCCTCCTGGCAAAGCTCATGCTTGGTTTGGTGGTTTTGCACCCTATGATAAACCCGAGATTGCGGTTGTTGCTTTTGTGGAACATTCCGGCGGCGGTGGAGGTTCAGTGGCAGGACCGATTGTGCGCCAGGTGATGGAGGCTTATTTCAAGCATAATTAGTGATTGAAACTCTGGTTAGTCACTTTTGAATCAGGACTAACCACCATTTTTGAATTCAAAATGAATAGCTTGATAATTTTGAATTGTTGACACCGGATACAAGCCCCTATTTTTGAATTGGAGCGAAGCGATGTTTCAAACCCCCGAATTAATTCCTGGGGTATTTTTGAATTTTGAATTTATAATTTTGAATTGGAGCGAAGCGACTTGACTCAAGGTGTTGACATTATCTGAATTCCCTGAGTCGATAACTTGGTCACCCAAAATTCCAAATCTGGGTCAGTAATATCAATGCTTACTTTCTGTTGAATTTCCTGGGCTTGCTCCTGGGACTCGCACAGGGCAAATACCGTCGGACCGGAACCAGACATCATGGTTCCTATGGCACCGCTATTCTCAAAGGCTTTCCGTAGTTCCAAGACTTGGGGGTGATTGGGTAACACCACTTTCTCTAAATCATTGCGCAATAGTTTTCCGATCTTTCCCCCATCCTTATTGAGGATTTCCTTAACCATCGGACCACTATGAAAACGATTAGCACGGGATTCTAAGTCCTCAAGCTCCCGGATATAGGTTTCCCCAAACTGAGCCCGATAAGTCTGATAAGCCCAAGCAGTAGAAACCATCAGACTGCGGTATTTCCCCAAGACGACATATAGAGAATCCAGTCCCGGTAGGGCAGACAGCCGTTCACCTCTGCCCAGAGCTAGAGCAGTGCCACCAGCAAGGCAAAACGGCACATCCGATCCAAGCTGTGCTGCCAATTGTTCTAATTCCGGGTGGGTTAATCCCAATTGCCACAACATATCGATTCCTACTAACACAGCCGCTGCATCCGTGGAGCCACCAGCTAGTCCAGCGGCTACAGGAATTCGCTTGTGGATAGTAATTTCTACACCGCCCAAGTTAGCAAAATACTCAGGAAACTCCTCCCACATCAAGGCAGCTGCTTTATAAGCGAGGTTGCTTTCATCCGTTGGCACTTCGGGATGATGACAGTGGACTTTAATCTCCTGTGTACCAATGGCACGGATATCGATTTGATCAGCTAATTCGATGCTTTGGAGAATCATTGCGAGTTCGTGATAACCATCACCCGCATCACCGATGATTTCCAAATACAGATTGATTTTAGCTGGGGCATTTAGGGAATAAGAATGCATTCTTTATGGTGATCTGATTAGCTAGGGCTATCCATTGAGCAACACTAAGGTCTTCGGCTCGGGCTTGAGGGCTTATTTCTAATTGTTCCAGCAATTGGGTGATGCGATCGCGTTCAATTACAGATTTGAAATTATTGCGCAACATTTTACGTTTGCTGCCAAAGCCCAGTTTCAATAGTGTCTCTAAGCATCTGGGGTCAGAAGCTGGTGGTTCGGCTAGGCTCGGATGTAACCGCACGACAGCGGAATCGACCTTGGGGGGAGGAGAGAAGGCCGACCCAGGTACATCGCAAATCAATTCACATTCGGCGAGATACTGCACCCGCACTGATAATGCCCCGAATTGTCTAGAACTGGGTTTGGCATATAACCGCTGAGCTACTTCTTTTTGCACTAGCAGCACGATTAAATCAAACCCTGGCACAGCTGGCTGAGTAATGGTACCTAGTAACTTTTCCAGAATCGGACCGGTAATATTATAGGGGATATTGGCAACCACTTTATTAGGTTTTTGGAAATTGGAAAAGTTAGCTAACAAGGTATCTAAGTCTAGGGATAGAAAGTCCCCTTGCAGCAGTAAAAAATTATCTATTTTACCGAGTTTTTTAACTAATAATCGGCACAAGTCTCGATCAATTTCTACGGCCACTACAGACTGAACAAAAGGCAGTAAGCGCTGGGTAAGAATGCCAGTACCCGGACCAATTTCTAGAATGCGATCGCTTTTTTGTAAATTAGCAGCTGTCACGATTTGGTTCAGTGCCTCCTCGCTACGCAGCCAATGTTGAGCAAATTTTTTACGAGCTTTTAAGGTCATTGCCCAATTTTATAGCATTTCTCAATTCAGTACCCAATTGTTAAGCATATGCCCTACGCGCAGGCTACGCCAACAGCTATCAGCTCTCAGCTCTCAGCTTATGGGCTATGGGCAAGCTTATTGAGTAGGAAACCGTTAATAATAAAAGAGGTAAGCATTGGAATAATGCTGAGTTACGTCTTTAGAATAAAAGAGGTAAGCATTGGAATAATGCTGAGTTACGGAAAGCACCTCAATTAGCTTTGCCAACGGCCAACGGCTGACTGCTGACTGCTGACTGCTTACATCACGTCTAATCAGGTTTATCCCATAAATGTTAGTGTTTAATTAACCAGTAACAAGTAAGCAAGTTCCTTGAATTATCAGTAGTAAACCGACGAACAGGAGCTCAAAGGTTCATCAATTTATTTCCAGGAAGTTCTGGAACAAACCTTGGTTTTGCCAGGCGTAATTCTTGGCAACACGCTTTAACTGGGCAATATTGCTCCGAGTCGCATCATCCATTGTGTCATTAGTGATTTGCGGTTGTAGACGCAGGTAACGAGAAACTGTTGCATCCTCAGATTCTAAGCTACCGATCAACTCTTTGGTAATATACCGGTGAATGTCACAAGGAGCATCAAATAGCACTTCAATCAATCGTCCTTGCCATCCCCATTGTCCCAATCCCCAGCCTCTAGCTTTTTCCCAAGGAATGGGGCGGTTGGATTCTCCTGTGCCAATCGAGATGATAGAAATTTCCTTAAGGGAATGATTTAACCGGATCGCTTCAGCTAATGCACAGCTTGAGGGATTATTCGCCCCAACTCCACCATCAATCGCTGAGTAAGTCTTGCTTTGAGTCTTGAGCTGATGGGCTGGAAAATAGGTGGGGGCAGATGCGGAACAGACACAGGCTTCCCACAAGGGAACATGGAAATAATCTTTGTCTTCACGCCAGCTTTTAAATATAATCGGCATCCGACTCATAGTGTCATAGGCTGTGATCAACAGCCGAGGTGAATCGTAGATATCCGACAGCTTGGTCGTCCCAAACTGCTCTTTCATCACCTCAATTAACCCCTGATTGGAGTGTTTAGGAGCAGAAAGACCATACTTAAGGATAACCTTGAGCCGCTTTAGTGAAAAACGGCTGGTGTAGCGGAAAATTCTTTCCCCTTTCTGTTCATAAAGTTTAATCATCTCCCGGCTAGGGATGCCAGTGGCAATGCCGGCAGCCAAAATTGAACCAGTGGAGGTACCTGCAATTAAATCAAAATACTTGTTGAGGGGCTGGTTAATATCTTTTTCCAATTCTGCCAAGATTACTGCTGCAATAACGCCCCGAATACCACCGCCATCTAAGCTGAGTATGCGAAAAGTCATGATCCCCCTAAAAACCCACGATGTTGAATTAATCCTCCTAACTATTGTGACGGGTTCTAGTCACTTCCAGGGTGATCTTACCTCCAAAATCCGGAATTGGGGCACCAGGTTTGCTTAACTGCACCTGGACTTGCTGCACCTGATCGAATTCTAGGATCGCATTAGCAATTTGTACTGCCAATTTTTCGATCAGGGCACATTTTGAGGTTTTAACCAAATGCTTGACAGTATCAATAGTTTGCCGATAATCCATGGTATCGCTAAGGTCATCACTTTCTCCCGCAGGGCTTAGATCTAGCCACATGGTCAGGTCTACTTCAAACCACTGTCCTAGGGTCTGTTCTTCGGGTAGGTAGCCAGA
>NZ_JAAHIE010000266.1:0-9859 GCF_010671945.1 Moorena sp. SIO4E2 | reverse complement strand
GCTATCAGCTATCAGCTATCAGCTATCAGCTATCAGCTATCAGCTATCAGCTATCAGCTATCAGCTATCAGCTATCAGCTATCAGCTATCAGCTATCAGCTATCAGCTATCAGCTATCAGCTATCAGTTTGTGAATGAAAGAGGTAACCATTTTTTGATCTGAGTGAAGTCACGAAGCTGACCGCTGACCGCTGACCGCACCTCAAGTAGCACCTCAAGTAGCGCATATACTTACCAACTATCTTCATTGTCGAAGCTGGGAAGATCGGGAGATGGGGAATACTCGCTGACGGTAACCTCCTCTACCTGGGACGGTTTACTCTTTCTTTCCTTAGCCAGTTGCTCAACAGTATCACTAATCACAACCGTTAAGTTTTCCCGGGTTTGAGCATGGTTGGCTTGCTCAGTCTTTAAGGCATCGATTAAGCGATCGCGTTCTGCCATGACTGACTTAAGGGTTGCCCTTAATTCCTCGACCGTTTGCAGTTGTTCCACATTCTGCTCAATACTCGAAACCGTCTCCAGTTGATCTGATTTGAGTTGAAATCCGTCTTGTTGTAATTGTTGCAGTTGAGCCTTGAGAGTTTCGATTTGCTCTTGAGCAAGTTGGCTTTCGATACGCCGTTGCTGAGCTTCAGTATTATATAACTGACGCCAATGAGCTGCACTTTTATCCGCAGCCTGGCACTCTTTAATGCTATCGGCCAGCTGCTGCTTCAGTTCCTTGATTTGGGCTAACCATTCGGTAAGCGACCCATTGTTGCTCATCAACAACTACTCCATCGGCTATAGCACTAATCAAATTTAATCAAATTTAATTATGGTTGAGGGGGTCGGGTTAACGGTAAACTGTCAATAAAATATTAAAGTGTGTCAATTGAACTACTGAACACTAGTAATGGGCAAACTACGGGTAAAATTGGCAAATTAATTTGTAGCAAGCCCCTGCTCACATCAGAACCTATGCTATCTAAGCGTTTTTTTCGTTTCTTCCGTTTCTTTGGTTACCTGAATCTGGTAACCCTCAGGAAGACTTTCAAGCGTGCGATGGAACGTCGCTTAATGGGTCTATCTGCTGAAATGGCATATAACGCCATGTTAGCGCTTTTTCCAGCAATTTTAGCAATTCTGACAGCGATTGGCTTGTTTGAATATTCCTTACAATTAACCTGGTACCACCACCCTCCCGAGCTGAGTGAAGTGGCACAGAATCAAGCTCTGAAAATGATGAAGGAAGTAGGTCCGGCTCAGGCGGTGCAGCCAATTCAGGAATTTACCGAGCAGATTCACCTCAGCACCAATAGCAGTCTATTTTCCCTGAGTTTTATCATAGCCATTTGGGTATCTTCTGGGGCACTGAGTGCAGCGATGAATGCCCTTGATCACATCCACCACATCCCCCGAGAGCAACAACGACCGTTTTGGAAAGCTAAGTTGATTTCTCTAGGCTTAACCATTGGTAGTATCATACTGCTAGTGATTGCATCTTTTTTGGTATTTATCAGTCACTGGGTGCTAAAAACAGTCGTTGATACGAGTGGAGCTTCCATCTTGTTGACACTCTGGAGTCTGTTGACCTGGCCCGTAGCCCTGAGTATGGTGGCAGCATCCTTTGCCTTTATCTATCGCTACGGACCAAGCGGTTGGCAGCTAGGGACACCGATATTGCCAGGAGCAGTTTTAGCAGCCATTTCCTGGGCAGTGGCTTCAGGGTTGTTTCGGCACTACGTTACTGCCAATTTCAGCAATTACAACAAAGTGTATGGTACAGTAACAGCCATAATTATCTTACAGCTTTGGCTTTACATGACTTCCCTGGTACTGTTATTGGGGGACCAGTTGAATGTGATAGTAGGAGAAGCAATGCAAGCATCCCATCGCAGACCTAGACCAAGAATAAAATTAGCTAAGGCCAAAAAATAATCACATTAGCTGAAACACTTTTGAGAATTTAGAATTGAGAATTTAGAATTGAGAATTTAGAACTCACCATTCTGCCTTCTGCCTTCTGCCTTCTACATTCTACATTCTGCCTTCAACCTTCAACCAAACAACCTATTTAAGCCCGTCACGAACCCACCGCCCACGCCTAACGGCTATAACGGGGGCTTGAAAAAGTCCATGACGTGACCAGCCTAAGACTATTGAGTCTACGTTTTTTGAGCTATCACACCTTTAGATGCGTCGCTAGTCTTCTGCTCTGTGGTTAATAGTTAAACAGTCATAAACGGGTTAAGACAGTGCTATTAACAAGACAAACTCAAAAAACATTGGCTAAGCGAACTCACCCTAGCAATAGGAGAAAACACAATTATGCGTGTATTTGTACTTGACAAAGACTTTAAACCATTAGACCCTTGCCGTCCGGCTAGAGCCAGACTATTGCTCAAGCAAGGTAGAGCCAAAGTGTTTAGAAGGTATCCATTTACAATTATCCTAAAAGATTTGGAGGTAGGAAACTGTACGACTCATAATCACCAGTTAAAAATTGACCCAGGCGCAAAAACAACAGGCTTAGCAATTCTACAAGACAACACTGTTATCTGGGGTGCTGAAATAATGCATCGTGGATTTAAAATTCGAGACGCTTTAACCTCAAGACGGCAATTAAGACGTTCTCGCCGTAACCGCAAAACTCGCTATAGAAAACCTCGTTTTCTTAATCGGAAACGTCCTTTGGAGTGGCTAGCACCCAGTTTAATGTCTAGAGTTCATAATATCCTGACTTGGGTTAAAAAGCTAATTCGGTTTTGTCCCATGACGGGTATTTCTCAAGAATTGGTACGGTTCGACACTCAAAAAATGGAAAACCCAGAAATCTCCGGTACTGAGTATCAACAAGGCACTTTGTACGGCTACGAAATTCGAGAGTACTTGCTTGAAAAATGGAACCGTAAATGCGCCTACTGTGGTGCAACAGATACCAGGCTAGAAGTCGAACATATTAAACCAAGATCTAATGGTGGTTCCGATAGGGTTAGTAACCTGGCAATAGCTTGTCACGATTGTAACCAAGCCAAAGGAAACCAGGATATCAAACAATTCTTATCAAGGAAGCCTGATGTATTGAAGCGAGTCCTGTCTCAATCTAAACGATCATTAGCTGATACCGCTGCGGTCAATTCGACTCGCTGGAAGCTGTACAAAGAACTCAAGTCTACTGGATTGCCAGTAGAAACGGGTTCGGGAGGCCAGACTAAATATAATCGACGTCGGTTTAACCTAGTTAAAACACATTGGCTTGATGCCGCTTGTGTGGGGAAGGTTGAAGCCATTTATGTCGAAAATTGCCAATTTTTATTAATTATGGCCAAAGGTCATGGAACTCGCCAAATCTGTCGAACAGATAAATTTGGGTTTCCGAAGCGTTATTGTTCAAGAACTAAGATCCACAAAGGTTTCCAGACCGGAGATATTGTCAAAGCAATTGTTACTAAAGGCAAAAAGATCGGAACTTATGTTGGACGTGTCGCCACTCGTAAAACTGGCTCGTTTAACATTTCGACTGCCAACGGATTGATTCAAGGAATCAGTTACAAGTACTGTACACCAATTCACAAAAAGGATGGATATTCATATCAAATTAATACCCTGTCCTCCCTTTCCTGAGTGCCTGTCACCTGGGGTTTCCCCAGGTGTTTATATGCCACGTCCTTTTGCTAACCTTTCAGGTATAGCGGGGGTCTCCAGGGAGGCGGAAAGATGAGGAATGATCGCAAAACATCTACCTTAAGGCGTGTACGTCGGGTAAGCTACCTACTGGACAATGCTATTCCTATCCCAGGAACAGGTTATCGGATTGGTTTAGATCCCATCATTGGTCTGTTACCAGGGGGTGGTGATTTTGTGGGAACTATCATTTCATCATACATTGTCGTAGAAGCAGCACGACTGGGAGTGTCTAGATCTACCTTGGTGGAGATGGTGCTGAATATCCTTCTTGAGACAGTTACTGGGTCTGTACCGGTGTTAGGGGATCTGGTGGATGCGGCCTGGAAGGCAAATGTCAAAAATGTTGAGCTGTTAGAGAAAGAATTAAATGTATCATCATCACCACCACAAAAATCCGATTGGTTGTTTCTTATCTTACTGTTGGCAGGGTTGGCTGTAGTGTTGGTAGTTGCGGTTGGAATTAGTCTTGCGATCGTAGCGTGGGTGATCACGGCTATAACTAGCTGAGCAACAATGTCTGGCATTTGTGAATGGGACTTGTGTAGGGTGGGACATGAAACTGGCAAGATGCCAGTTCCACAGGGTGGGAAATGAAACTGGCAAGATGCCAGTTCTACTAAGATGCCTATTCCAGCCACGGCTCAAACAGCTAAAATAAGATTCACCCTGTCTGGAATTGGTGAATGGGAGTAAAAAGACACAAACAATGGAAGAAAAAAAATTAGCGCAATTTTCTCTAGCGGATGGAACTACATTTCTGGTAGAAGTGGAAGAACCAGAAAGCCGTGGTATTGAGCGAGTCTCCCTGGGATCGGGAAAAAAAGTCCTCAAGGCACGGCAGACCTTTGAAGAAGCTCTAGATCAAATCAAACCGGTGGCTTCTGCGGTGATCACCAAATTGCGTGACCTCAACCAACCTGCTGATGAAGTGGAGGTAAAATTTGGTTTGAAATTGACGGCAGATGCGGGAGCCGTCTTTGCCTCTGTGGGTGGCGAAGTGAGCTATGAAATTACCTTAAAGTCAATAACTCACCGCTAAGTCCTATCGGACTATAGCGGGAGCTTGTAGAAGCTCATAGTTGACCAGACTGAGACTTAGATTAGGTCTACGTTATTTGAGTTATAACACCTGTAGGTGCGTGCCAGCCTTCAGCTCTGTTGTTAACAATTAAACATCTGTAGCGAGTTAAGGAAGTGTTGTTAACCTAAAAAGCTCTTATAACATTGTCGAGGCAAACTTTACCCACATCGTGGAGTGTTCAAAGTAATGCGAGTTTTCGTTTTAGATCAAAATAAAAAACCCCTGGATCCATGCCACCCGGCACGAGCTAGGGAACTACTTAAGAAAAGAAGGGCTAAAGTATTTAAGCGCTATCCATTCACTATTATCATGCAGGACAGGAGTGTTGATAATTCTGTAACTCATCCACACAGACTCAAAATAGATCCTGGTTCAAAAACAACCGGAATAGCTGTTATTCAAGAACAGACTGGACGAGTGACAAGTGCATTAGAAATTAACCATCGAGGACAGAGTATCAAGAATTCTTTAGAATCCAGAAGAGCCTTAAGGCGAGGTAGGCGAAACAGAAAAACTCGTTACCGCAAGCCTCGATTTCTTAATCGGAAGCGCCCAGAAGGGTGGTTACCTCCGTCACTAATGAGTCGAATATTTAACGTTGAGACTTGGGTAAGACGACTGAGGAAGTTGTGTCCAGTGACTGCAATATCTCAAGAGCTAGTGCGGTTTGATACTCAGAAGATGCAAAATCCAGAAGTATCAGGCGTTGAATATCAACATGGCGAGCTATACGGGTTTGAGGTTAAAGAGTACCTTCTTGCCAAATGGGGACACAGTTGTGTTTATTGTGGTGCTATGAATACGCCCTTAGAAGTTGAACACATTGTCCCAAAATCAAAAGGTGGCAGCAATCGGGTCAGCAACCTAACCCTTGCTTGTCGGTGTTGTAATCAGAAAAAAGGTAATGACCCCATTGAAAAATTTTTAAAGAAAAAACCAGCAATTCTCAAAAAAGTATTAGCTAAAGCAAAAATTCCTTTAAAAGATGCCGCAGTCGTCAACTCAACCCGTTGGGAATTATGGAGAAGACTAAAATCAACTGGATTACCCGTCGAAACAGGCTCGGGTGGATTGACTAAGTTTAATCGCAAGACTAGGGGTCTCGGAAAAACTCACTGGATCGATGCTGTTTGTGTTGGTAAAACCACCCCTGAGCAAATATTACTGAACGGAACAAAGCCACTAACAGTAACAGCTAAAGGTCATGGTATTCGTCAAAGGTGCCGACCTAATAAATACGGGTTTCCAAAGGCTCATGCTCCTTCTGCTAAGTCGTTTAAAGGCTTTCAGACAGGAGATATCGTCAAAGCTGACATAAAGAAAGGAAAATATGCCGGGCAGTATACAGGACGGATAGCTATTCGTTATCGTCCTTGTTTTGTACTTCAGACTCCCGAGAAGAAGTTCGATGTTCATCCAAAGTATCTGAGAATAATATTTAAAGCTGACGGATACGAATATGCGTCTAACTAGCAATGATTCGCGCTTCGCTGGCCGTAGGCCACGCTACGCGAACAATTTATTGACCTGCGGGAATTACCCGGAGACGAAACCTGTTTATTGTGGAGCCTTTAGAGTCAGTGGGCTATGCAGATGCATGGTTAAATCTTTTTTAATAAGGCGACCCTATCTTACGGTAACTTTAAACCCGCTCAAACTAACGTTTATAACGGGAGTCCCCTTCCCGTATTTAAGATGGATTTTAATGCCCATAAGAGTTCAATTATTCGGCTCTTTAATCAAGACCAAGTAGTTGGTATTGGCTTTCTGGTATCCGAACACTATGCCTTAACCTGTGCTCATGTCGTAGCAGAGGCATTATTAATTGATAGCACCACACAGAGCTCACCTGAGGGAGACATAAACGTTGATTTTCCTTTACTTAATGGGACTAAATTTTCGGCCAGGGTGGTTTGCTGGCATCCTGAATCTCCTTTAGAAGATTCTGAAGAAGCGATAGAAGATATTGCGGTTTTGAAGCTTGATAACCTTCCTGCTTTTGCTCACCCGACTCGGGTGATATTATCGGAAAATATTGCAACTAATCCATTTAAAGTATTTGGCTGTCCTAAGAAAGTTTCGTTTGGAGTTTGGGCAACTGGGGTATTGTCAGATCAAAATGCTAAACAATGGTTTCAACTGGAAGATCCTAAGGTAACTGGATACGGGATTGAAGCAGGATTTAGTGGTTCTCCGGTTTGGAATGAAAAATTGCAGGGAGTGGTGGGGATGGTAGTTGCGGCAGACCGCAAGCGAGAAACGGCAAAAGTCGCGTTTATGATTCCGACACAAATTTTAGTGAAGGCTTGGTCACAGTTGGAGTCAATTGTTATCCGAACTCAGGAAATAGAAAAGCCAATTAAGCCACGGTTGTCACCATTTAGGATAAGTTGTCTGCAACAAGAAAAAAAAGATTTAGAAGAAAAAATTAGGAACATTTTTAATCAAATGGGATTCCATGATCCGGCGTCAAATGAATATAAAAATCTCAAAAAGATAACTGAAGCATATTTTTCTGGTCTTGAGAAAGTTGAAAATCAATTATCTAGTTTTTAGCTTTTTAGGTATTTGATAATTAAAAAAAATGAATCGTAGAGAGTTTTTGGAACAAGAAAAAAAAGATTTAGAAGAAAAAATTAGAAACATTGTCATCCAAATGGGATTCAGTGATCCTGCCTCAATTAAATATAAGAATTTAAAAAAGGAAAGTGACATATATTTTTCTGACCTTGAGAAAATTGAATTTGATCTTAGTTCATATCAACACTCATCATTAACTAACAATCAAAGAGGAAATCGCTTTGACAAAAAGCTACGAAAGATTGATTTTAAAAAGCCGAGAAATCGAATCAATCAAATTCTCAAAAAATTTGCTAGTACTCGTAAGGGAGGATCGGCTTTTTTTTTAATTGAAAATATCAAAGAAACTAAGGGAGAATTATTGGTTTATGATATTCGAGATGATCTAACCAAAGAAAGTGATGACTGGAGACATTACCCGATTAATGTGATAGCGAATAATATTGTAGATGAACAAAGTTTATTAAGGGCGATCGCAAACTTTATACCTAATTATGATTCGGAGACTAAAACAGTTGATAATCCTCAACAGTATGCTATCAATATTATTGATAAAATTACGAATGGCTTGCAAGTTGGGAGTCTTGTTTTTTTCGAATTGAATGATTGGGATGCTCTCGGGGAAAATCAAGATTCATTATTATCCTGGTTTATGGAGTATTTTTGGATTCCTCTGACTAAAAAACAGTCTCAACTATCTCATAATTCTGCAAATATTATAATTATCCTTTTTATGACCACTAGTTATTATTGTTTGTCAGAAAAATGTCAATGTTTACCTCATTTTAACCCACCCTCAAAATTTAATAAGCAAAAAATTTTCAAATTGGATTTACCAATAACATGGAGCGATAAAGATATTCGTGAATGGATTGAAGATACTTGTAAATATAATCGTCAACAAAGCTTGTTTGAATTAAACTACATCTTTAAGTATTCTAAAGGAAATCCAGAAAAAACCTGTTACATGTTGAAACAAAAATTTAATAAACTTTAGTTATAGCCTATGAATCCCCCTAAATACATCTTCCAGGGCAATTCAAAACATCGACCTAAAACATGTCATCCAGAGTCTCCCACAGAATTAGAACCCTATATTGCCGACAGCGAATTAATTGAAGCTGTGAATTTGGCAATTTTCCTGCAAAGACCCCTGTTAATTGAAGGAGAATCGGGATGTGGTAAAACCCGATTAGCAGTGGCAGTAGCTTATGAATTAGGGTTGCCCTTTTATCGTTGGGATATTCGCTCAACCACCAAAGTCCAAGAAGGATTATATGAATACGATGCGATTTTGCGGTTGCATGATGTCCAAACCCAAAACTTAACCCCGTCAATTAATCCGAAAACTGGACAACCGAGAAATCCTAAACAACCAAAAGATTACCGTGAACTAGGTCCCCTGGGAAAAGCCTTTCAATGTCATGACTATCCGGCAGTTTTGCTTATTGATGAAATTGACAAGGCTGATGTGGATTTTCCCAATGATTTACTGTCGATATTGGATAAACCTTGGAAATTTTTTATTCGGGAAACCGGAGAAACCATTGAGGCTAATCAAGAGCAACTACCAATTATCATTATTACCAGTAACAAAGAAAAAGGCAGTCTACCCTCTCCCTTTTTACGCCGCTGTTTATATCACTATGTGCGTTTCCCTAGTCAACCAGAAGAGTTAGAGAAAATTGTCGAGGTTCACTATCAACAGAAACAGAAACCAGAGACCATGGCAATGCCCAAATCTGATTTAGTGAAGACTGCGATCGCTAAATTTTTAGAGATACGAAAGGATAAAAGTCTATTTAAACTTCCGGGGACCAGTGAGTTTCTGGATTGGCTGGCTGCCTTACATCACTTTAAATCGGAACCCTATCCTGTGAGTGAACTGCAGCAAGACAATACAATTCCCTATCGAGATTTAGTATTTAAATTGCGGCAAGATTGGCAAAATCCTAATTATGCAGGTTCATGATACCAATTTCCTTTAATGAGGCTACAGATCAGATCCCCCCTAGCCCCCCTTGAAAAAGGGGGGAACTGGACTTAAAGTCCCCCTTGTTAAGGGGGGAACTGGAGTGAAAGTCCCCCTTGTTAAGGGGGGAACTGGAGTGAAAGTCCCCCTTGAAAAAGAGTGAAAGTCCCCCTTGTTAAGGGGGATTTAGGGGGATCCCCCCTAGCCCCCCTTGAAAAAGGGGGGAACTGGAGTGAAAGTCCCCCTTGAAAAAGAGTGAAAGTCCCCCTTGTTAAGGGGGATTTAGGGGGATCCCCCCTAGCCCCCCTTGAAAAAGGGGGGAACTGGAGTGAAAGTCCCCCTTGAAAAAGAGTGAAAGTCCCCCTTGTTAAGGGGGATTTAGGGAGATCCCCCCTAGCCCCCCTTGAAAAAGGGGGGAACTGGAGTTAAAGTCCCCCTTGTTAAGGGGGATTTAGGGGGATCCCCCCTAGCCCCCCTTGAAAAAGGGGGGAACTGGAGTGAAAGTCCCCCTTGAAAAAGAGTGAAAGTCCCCCTTGTTAAGGGGGATTTAGGGA
>NZ_JAAHIE010000265.1:0-9964 GCF_010671945.1 Moorena sp. SIO4E2 | reverse complement strand
CTCCTGAAGGGCGGGGTTTTCACCCGCATCCGTTAGACAGTTAGACTTTTGAGGTTTTTATTCCTCGCGAAGTCCCCTACTCATACCCCTCTATTTTCTAGAGGCTCCTAGTAGGAACAAGCCGCACTGACTTCTGACTTGCGCGTAGCGCTATACCTAATGCGATCGCACTGATCTAAATCCGCACTTCTCGCTAACGTTGTTAATTACCAACAGAGGTTAGGATTTGGATAATAAAAATTTAAGGAGTAAACGGTGTTCAGGAGTAGTGATAGTTCCAATTGGCAGTGGTATTTGTCCAAGCAGCTAACCCCCTTGATCGGAGATTTAACCAGAGTCAAATCTAATCCTATCGATCTCAAGACTATTGTAGTTAGTACCTTAATCGGGCTTTTGCTCAATTCTCTACCATGGTTACCAGCTGCTAGTGCTCAAACGGTGCAACTGGGAGTAGTTAAGAGTCGGGATAATCAAGGGCATTGGTCTGGAATTACCGAACGCTTGCATTCAATTGGAGTTAACTACTGTATTGTTGACTTGACTGAAGTTAAGAAAGCCTCTGACTTCCATAACACTAATTTGCTATTTTTGCCTAATGTCGAGTTCCTCCACCCAAAACAATTCCAAGCGTTACAGGAGTGGATTGCACAAGGAGGAAAAGTTATTGTCACCGGTCCGACTGGGTTACTTTCCAAACCTGACATCCGCAAACAATTGCGTGAGCTTTTGGGTGCCTATTGGGGGTTTGCGATGACCCAACCCTCTATCCTCCATCCTTCCCCAGACAGTAACCAAAAATGGGTGCAGGATACTGGCATTACAGGCATCATTCAGGGTGGCACTCTCATTCCTACTGATCTTAATTCCACTACTGCTGCGGTCTGGAGTCAGGTTGACAAGCCCCCTGCTGTAGTAACCTCTAATAATGCTACCTTTTTTGGTTGGCGCTGGGGTATCGATCGCGTAGCTCCGGCAGAAGTCGATAGTGCTTGGTTACGAGCGGCTCTTGGTCGCTATGATGTCCAAGTCACTGATGTCAATGTCACTGATGCCCAACTCACTAGTGATTCATCTACATCATCTCAATCCTCTGATCACTCACCACAGAATTGTGGGGATATCGAAACGACTATTGCCCAGAAACAGGTGGAAACAGAGGATTCAGAGTCTGGAAATAACACAGATGCTTCAGCCAAGCCTAGCAATTCCCGATTAGCCCCATCACCCAAGCCAGCAAAAGCCCCACCACCGCGATATAGAAGACGAATTCTAAGCCTAAAGCAAGCCACTGCGATGGAGCGGGAGTTGGAAAATCTGATTGGTCGGTTTGAAAGTGCTTTGCTAAGAGCTGATGCAGCTAACAGTAATCTCAATTTATCTACAGGTGCTGCTATCGAACAATTTGTCACTGCTGGTGCTAAGCAAGTGTCGGAAACCTCTGAGGAAACAACGGATGAAACTAACTCAGCTACTGACTTAGCTATTGAGGCATTGAATCAGGCTAGAGTGGGTTTGGAAAATTATCGTCGAGCAGTGGCTCGCAGGGAGTATCAAAAGGCTAGTCAGCTGTGGATGACAGCACGAAATACCCTGTGGGAAAACTACCCAATTGATCGTAAACTAGCCCAGTCAGAGATTCGAGCAATTTGGCTAGACCGGGGTACTATTGTTAAGGCGAAGTCTGAAAAAGATTTAGCTAAGATTTTTGACAAATTGGCTACAGCTGGTTTTCACACCATCTTTTTTGAAACGGTTAACGCTAGTTATACGATTTACCCGAGTGCGATCGCACCAGAGCAAAATCCCTTGGTTGAAGGATGGGATCCCCTAGAAGCAGCAGTCAAGTTAGCCCATGAACGAGGGATGGAATTGCACGCTTGGGTTTGGATGTTTGCTGCAGCTAACCAGCGTCACAATGCGGTTTTAGATCAACCAGCAGACTATCTCGGACCAGTGCTATCCAAGAATCCAGACTGGGCAATCTTGGATAACGAAAAACGTGTGTTTCACAAAAGAACTAGAAAGGCATTTCTTGACCCGGCTAATCCGGAAGTGCGGGATTATCTAACTAAGCTATTGGAAGAGATAGCCAGCCGCTATGAAGTGGATGGGATTCAACTCGACTATATTCGCTACCCGTTTCAAGACCCCAAAGCTGGTCATACCTTTGGCTATGGTAAGGCAGCCCGTGAACAGTTTCAGGAATTGACCGGTGTTGACCCCATTGAGATTGACCCAAGGAATCAGAAGTTATGGCGACAGTGGACAGATTTCCGTATAAAGCAAATTGACACTTTAGTCAAGTCAGTGTCACAGATGCTGCGCCAGAAACGTCCCGACTTGATTATATCTGCTGCTGTATTTCCCATGCCTCGGGAAGACCGATTGCAAAAAATCCAACAAAACTGGGAAGATTGGGCATCTCGGGGTGAGATTGACCTGATGGTACCGATGACTTATGCATTGGAAACGGAAGAGTTACAGAAATTAGCCCAGCCATGGCTAAAAAAATCATCCCTCAGCTCAGCGTTAGTTTTGCCAGGGATTCGTCTATTGAATTTACCCGATATTGTAGCTGTTGACCAAATCCAACTGCTGCGAGATTTACCAGCTCCTGGCTATGCCCTATTTGCAGTAGAAAATCTCAATGATAATCTCAGGGGTATCTTGACACGCACTCAAGGAGAACAAGAGGCTACCACTGAAATACAAGTACCTTACCGTCAACCGTTCCTAACTGCAGCAGAACGTTATCAGGCTCTGCAACAGGAATGGAGTTTTATGTTGGCAAATAATCAAATCGTGATTGGAGAACCAGACCTTTCAGACTGGGGACAACAAGCCGATACCCTTTCCCTGTTGCTGAATCGACTAGCGGACAAGCCATCCATGATGAGCTTGCTATCAGCACAATTGTCCATGTCATCCTTCCGTACTCGCTTTCAGACGTGGATGTTTGGACAATCAGTTGAGCAACCGTATCAAGTCCAGGTATGGGACAACCGTCTGGAAACGATCCAACGATTATTGCGCTATGGTGAGCGGACGCTCAAAAATCGACCATTAGCTGGCAGGGAAACGGCCACCAATGAAGTGGACATCACTGAAGGTCTCGATCCATAGACGAGCACCACAAGATAGTGGGTTATCCGGGTTATAGACAATGCGGCACGGGCCAAGGATTTCTACCTGGTTGCCGTATATATTGTTGCCGCTTCGTTTTACCGAAATCACTGGCTTCCGTTCTTCGGGGCTTTTGTGGATATTCGAGCCAATGTTATTGCGGTTGACATTGATCTTAGCTAAAGCCGGAGCACGATTAGTGCGCCATTTCCCTTTTGGTCCTCTAGTGCCTTTCGTGATTTGGGGCAGATTGTTGAACAAGGGAATAATCCAGAATTTCCCACTTTTATAAGCACCCCGAACCCGACCCTTCTCTAGAAGTTGGCGCAATCGCCGAGAAGAAATACCTAAGAGAGATGCTGCTTCTGTAGTACAAACATACTTGTTCATTTGGTTGCCTTGTTTTAACTCTTCCTATAACAGTATTATATAGGATAAATGAATCATTGACAAGTTCTAGTAAAAAAAATCTCTTCCGAAGTAAATATTGAGGGAAATAACCTCAGTTTGATGTCATAAATTGGCGATTTTTTTGAGGAGAGAGCAGAACAGACTCAAAGCTTTTAATTCCTGGATAAAGTTGGTTATCTCGAAGTGAGGTTGAAATAGCGATCGCGTTGAATTTATGCTTTTTTGTGCTTATAAAATGACTAGAGTAAAGTAGGAAAAATCTCAAAAATTTGGCGGTGGAACATCCCGTCAGCAATAGATTAAGCTGGTTGTATTGTCAGGGGATAGCCTGGGTCTACTTCAATCCCATACTCGACACGACCCTGCTTTTTGAAGGGGGTTAGGGTACAGTGTTAGAAATGTTAGCAACTAAAAGATATCTAGTTTAGATGAGTAAAGCTTTTGCTGCTTGGTTTAGCTGGGTTATACCTGTAGCAGCAACTTTCTTGGCAACGAGCTTAACTGCACCGGTAGCCAGAGCACAAAACCTGTACAATCCGCAGCCGATTTCCCATAGCAAAGAAATTGTTGACACCCTGACTCAAAAAGATATTCCGATCGGGGACGGTGGCTTTGCCCGAGACTATGTAGTAAATCTTGATGCGGGAGACCAAGTTGCCATCGACCTGATCTCAGACAACTTTGACACGATGATCTCTGTGATTGCTTCTGATGGTTCTACGGTAGCGGAAAATGATGATGGACCAGATGGGAGTACTAACTCCTTGTTATTTGCTCGCATCACTGAGACAGATGAGTACATTATCAGGGTGCGTGCCTTTGGCTCAACGGGCGGTGGCACGTTCAGATTAAAGATAACCCGACTTAAACCAATTTAGGGGGTTAGTGGTCGAGTCGGTAAGTACTCGATTAACCAACAGGTCGTCTTTGCCAAAGAATTAGCGAAAGAATTAGTTAAGGATGAGGGTCAGTAAGCACAGAAACAGGGCTTCTGTCCATTCCACCACTGCTCCGTAAGTGTCTCCAGTATGTCCCCCCAGCTGGCGGTGGAACCAGCCGCCAGTCAGTAGAGCGATCGCACATCCTCCGATGGCCATGGTTAAGGAGAACCAAGCATTTGTCGGGTCAAGCAACACTGGCACTATAGATAAACTTAAGACAACGAATAATCCCAAGAGAATATCTTGGGGAATACGTATCCATGGTTTGTGAAATGCTCCTTTACCGGTGGGTCTGAGATAGGGATAAAATGCGATCGCTACTACTTGTCCCCAGCGTCCCCAAGCAGCTGCTCCCATCAAAGCTGCCCACCGATAAGCCCCGATATCAGTTAGGGCAGCTGTTTTTAACAGTAATAGAGTACAGGCTGCCATTGCCCCAAACGCTCCTGTAGCACTATCTGCCATCACATCTAAACGGCGCTGGGGATCTGGAACTGCTAAACCATCCGCTGTGTCTATCACCCCATCTAAGTGTAATCCTCCAGTCAGGGCAAGCCAGCTGACCACAACTACAGCAGAGCGAGTGAATACTGGCATCCCCAACTGTTGCAATAAAGTATCTAATATTACCAGTATCCCCCCAATCAGCAATCCAATCATCGGTGCCCAACGGGCAATGCCCCGAAACTCCATCCCCCAGCTAGCTGGTAGGGGAATACAGGTATAAAAAGTTACAGCACTGCTCATTGAACAGAAAAGTTGACGTCCCCATTGTTTAAATTGTTGTCCGGTAAAATACTTCATGGGTTACTGCTGTTACTGAAATTGATCAGAGTGGGAGAGTTTGAGAGGGAAAATTCATCCCCGACCTAAGAGGACGGGGTATTCTTTTCCCTCTCAAATAGTGTTAATATAAAAAGTAAGGGTCTCAAAAAAAACTGGGTATTGACCCCACTCAGCTACCGACCGTGCGGGGGAAAGTCACGCCCAGGTCGAGAACAGCAACGAGCGTTGTTGTGCAAAGGATACCCCATCCCTCTTCAGGGTGGGGAGGTTCAACTAATCAATTAACCTGGGGGAGCGATAAGACCCGCGCTATATCTGATCTTGTTAGCGCCGGGATACATGGACTCCCCCAGGTTAATTGAGGGGGTTAAACACCCCCTCAATTAACAACATTTAACAGTAGCGCTACAGCCAGTAAATCCTCTAGAATATTAGGATGTTGACTCTGAACTATCGCTACCGAATCTACCCAGACGCCACTCAAGAACAAAGATTAATTGAGTCGATGGAAATTTGTCGCAGTGCTTACAACTATGCGTTGCGGGAGATCAAAGATTGGTGTGATAGTCGCAAATGCTTGATAGACAGATGCTCTCTTGAAAAAGAGTACATCATTTCATCTGAAGCAAAGTTTCCTAACGAAATTAATCAACTGAACAACCTGCCCAACGCTAAGAAAGAATTTCCCAGGCTCAAGGAGGTTCCTTCTCAAGTTCTTCAGCAAGCTATCAAGCAGTTGCACAAAGGTTGGGAGTACTTTCAGTCCCGTGGTTTTGGCTTTCCACGGTTCAAAAAGCATGGGCAGTTCAAGTCTTTGCTGTTCCCTCAGTTTAAAGACAATCCGGTTACGGACTTGCACATCAAATTGCCCAAGATAGGACTGATTCCAATTAACTTGCATCGCCCAATCCCTAACGGGTTTGTGGTCAAGCAAGTGAGAATCATACGGAAAGCTGACCGATGGTATGCATCTATCAACATTCAATGTGATGTCAGTGTTCCAGACCCTATGCCACATGGTCATCCCATTGGCGTCGATGTCGGGCTGGAAAAATTCTTAGCAACAAGTGATGGTGCTCTCGTCAAGCCGCCGAAGTTTTTTAAGACCCTGCAAAGTAGGCTGAAAGTGCTGCAACGTAGGTTGTCTAGAAAGCAGAAACGGTCTAAGAATTACGAGAAACAGCGGATGCAGATTGCTAGACTTCACCACAAAATTGATAACACTCGGAAGGACTTTCACTTCAAACAAGCTCATGCTCTTTGTGATGCTGGAGATATGATCTTCATGGAAGATTTGGACTATCAAACTAGTGCCAAAGGGATGTTGGGTAAGTATATGCTTGATGCTGGGTTTGGACAATTCCGAACCATCGTTAAGTATGTGTGCTGGAAGCGTGGAAAGTTTTTTGGTGAAGTAGATGCCAGGAGGACTTCTCAACAGTGTCCTGAGTGTGGTGGGCAAGTCAAAAAAGACTTGAGTGTTAGAGTTCACAATTGCCCTGATTGTGGGTATAAAACCGATAGGGATGTAGCTAGCGGTCAAGTCATAAAAAATAGAGGGATACAACTGATCAGTACCGATGGACAGTCGGGAATCGAAATTGCCTGTGCAGTCGGTCTACCGGGGGTTGGGGCAACCCAATCTAGGTCAGAGGCGAAACCCCACAAGGGAGCAACCAGGAAATCCTTGAAGTGATTCTTGGAAGCCCGCGCTGTATGCGTAGCATCAGCGCCGGGAGGATGTCACTGAATTTTCCTTTGAGCACCATCGAAAGATTGGGATAGTATGGTGTCATAAGCTGTTGTTATAAGCAGCAAGTTACTCCACCCTATGGGTTAGGTCTCAACAGCAACGGGCTGCCAATCTAGTTAGTTCGTTCCGACCAAAACGGCTCAATCAACATTCCTTGGTAGAAGCGATGCAGCGCCAACAACGGGGAGGCAGTGCGGCCAAAGGGGGTCTCCCCTATGAGCAACTGCCGTGGTTTCCACGGGGCTGACAAGGTGCTCGAATGTGCTCCACACGGCCCCTGGCTATAGCGCGACTGCATCAATAAAAAGTAGTTGGCAATGGGTTGACCCCATTTGGGATATAAGCTGTTGGTGTTCACTCAATAAGGGTAAAACCTTAAACAGGAGTAATCTAGTTGACTAGATTTGACGAGTTTACTGTGAACTATTTAAAGATAAACACCTAACAGAGATTATCCCCTGCATCTATTGGAATTATCTCTTGCTGCTTACTAGGCACCCTTACACCCTTAAACGCTTGTAGGTTTACACGCTTATACGCTTGTATTAACCATTAAGCATGCTTAGATTAGGTATTAAGTACGATAACCATTAACCTTTATTGTTGGTTTTAACCCGTTGCCGTAGCTATGTTCTCATCAATTGGTTTAACCTTTAGGGTTGCCTCGCCAATCAATTAAATATACCAGTTGCATGTCAATATCAGCCCTGAAAAGCATTATAGGCTTTTATCCATGAGTCACCACCAATCTCGACACCAACTCCCAGCTCCTTGCATCATTGAAACTGGCATTATCATCAACAAGCGAGATATGAAACGCTTGCTTGGTGATTTAGGTTGCGTCCGTTACATCCACACTCTCGATGGTCAACTAAAGAACCAGGGGGAAGGGTTAGTTCAGGAAGTATTTGCTGATCCCCATTGCTCGACCCTGATTGCCAATCGGACACTTTACATCAATGTCCATAGTTTTGACTATTTACAACTGAGTCAGTCTCCAACCCAAGAAGCATACTTTGACCTAATTAATGAAAATCGTCAGTTGCGGCTGATTCCGCTGTTGAATCCCTTGCAACAAGAGTGTGTTGATCAACTTCAGGCGGAAGCCCTTGAAGCTATGGTCACACAGGTTCTAAGCGCGAAATGGGATGTGCAAATTGATGATGATGCAGATAGTCCTTTTTAGCTTAGAAGGTTAGAAGGTTAGAAGGTTACAGGTTGATTAATGAAATTCAAGGGTATAAGTATTGGCTTGCTCCAAGTTGGATGCATCTAATACAAAATATCGAAGACGCAAGAGTTTAACCTGGGTTAACCGAATTAGAAGCTATGGTCTAGTTAACGATATTTCAAGACCTAGATCAACTTGAATCAACAGAAAATTAATTTTTCATTTCAATGTCAGGCTTCCTGTAGCCACACTAAGGCAAGAGCTGGGGTGTTTGTGACCCCCCATGGTGTGGTGGAAACTCCCAGGTTTATGCCAG
The DNA here is from genome assembly GCF_010671945.1 of Moorena sp. SIO4E2. Classification (NCBI taxonomy): domain Bacteria; kingdom Bacillati; phylum Cyanobacteriota; class Cyanophyceae; order Coleofasciculales; family Coleofasciculaceae; genus Moorena; species Moorena sp. SIO4E2. The sequence continues at coordinate 1,463 of NZ_JAAHIE010000265.1, read as the reverse complement.
TAGGCACCCTAGCAACGGTAAAAACTCTAACACCAGCCCAGTTAGAGGTAGCTGGGGCGCAAATGGTTTTGGCTAATACCTATCATCTCCATCTGCAACCGGGAGAAGCCATCATTAAACAAGCCGGTGGTCTGCATCGATTTATGGGTTGGCACGGACCAATCTTAACTGATTCTGGTGGCTTTCAGGTGTTTAGCTTAAGCCAGCTCCGTACTATTACTGAAGAGGGGGTGAGGTTTCGATCTCCTCGGGATGGGCGGATGATTGATCTAACCCCAGAACGGTGTATGGAAATTCAGCATGCCTTGGGAGCAGATGTGATCATGGCATTTGATGAGTGTCCCCCCTATCCAGCTGAGCGAACTGAGGTAGAATTAGCAACTCAACGAACCTATCGCTGGCTCAAACGCTGTATTGTTGCCCACAATCGCCCTGAACAACAAGCTTTGTTTGGTATAGTTCAGGGTGGGGTGTACCTAGATTTGCGTCAAAGGGCTGCCGAATCCTTGGTCGAGCTGGACTTACCAGGTTATGCCATTGGTGGTGTCAGTGTGGGGGAACCGCCTGAATTGATTCACCAAATTGTCCAGACAACCGCTCCATTACTGCCATGGCATAAGCCTCGTTATCTGATGGGGGTCGGTACCTACAGGGAAATGGTTTTAGCGATCGCATCTGGCATAGACTTGTTTGATTGCGTTATTCCCACTCGCCTGGGACGTCATGGTAGCGCCTTAGTCCAGGGGGAACGCTGGAACTTGAAAAACGCCCAGTTTCGGGAAGATTTTTCCCCCTTAGATGCCAGTTGTCCTTGCTATTGCTGTCAGAATTTCAGTCGTGCTTATCTGAACCATTTAGTGCGATCGCGTGAATCTCTAGGCTATATGTTACTCTCTCACCACAATGTGACTGAGCTAATTCGGTTTACTCAAGCGATCAGGGCAGCCATCTTAAGTGATCAATTCACTACACAATTTGCTCAATGGCTGTTCACTTCATGTTAAGATACATGTCAATTATTAAATCTGTGTTGGAAAGGAAGATTTAAGATATGGAAGCTGCACTCCTGTTAGGAACATTACCCGAAGCTTACTCTATTTTTGGTCCAGTGGTGGACGTTCTACCAGTCATCCCTGTGTTCTTCTTGCTGCTAGCCTTTGTCTGGCAAGCCGCCGTGGGCTTCCGGTAAACTTCTCCCCCGCTAGAAAACCGGTTTGGCTCTAGGGGTTGGTTTGATCAGAAAATATCTACAAATTTAGACATATCTACCAAAAAGCTCTAGGTTGTGTCAGAAAGGAGTAGTACAAACCCGACGGATGAATCCGGGGGAAAGTAACCTCACTACCTGACCAACGTTTGTCTCTCGGAAGACTATGTGATCAATAATCCCTACGATTCATCCCACCTATGAACCGGTTAGGTCAGGGTGGGATGATGACTTGGCAGGGTTGATGACGGTATAA
>NZ_JAAHIE010000264.1:0-9992 GCF_010671945.1 Moorena sp. SIO4E2 | reverse complement strand
TGTCTTGTTTGGTATAAACAAGACTTTCCCCAAGATTGGGCAAGCACTCAATATAACCTGGGCAATGCCTACATTGACACAATCAATGGACACAAAGCTTATAATTTAGAAAAAGCCCTAGAAGCATACCAACTAGCTTTATCCGTTCGTACTAAACAAGACTTTCCCCAAGATTGGGCAAACACTCAAAATAACCTGGGCATTGCCTACAGTCAAAGAATCAGAGGAGATAAAACTGATAATCTTGAACGTGCTCTAGAAGCATTCCAACTAGCATTGTCCATTTATACCAAACAAGACTTCCCCGAAAAGTGGGCAAACGCTCACTATAACCTGGGTAATGCCTACAGTAAGCGAATACTAGGAAATAGTGCAGACAATATAGAAAATGCGATCGCATCCTATCAAAATGCTTCAGAAATCTACACCCGTGAAGCGTTTCCCGAATATTGGGCAGACGTCCAACGTAATATTGGTAAACTGCTGGTTCAGCAAGGAAGCTGGTATGATGGATTATCCCGTTTAGAGCAAAGTCTCGCTATCTATCGCCAAACCGAAAACCTAGAAGCCCGTGCAGATGCAATATACCACATTGCCCGCACCCATCATTTAATCATGAACCTAGACAAAGCCCGCATCCATTACCGGGACGCTCTGCGCATCTACGAGTATATCAAAAATCAAGAAGGAATAGCTGCCTGCAAAACGGGATTAGGCAGACTAATGATTTCCCTTGGATTTATCGACGATGCCCGAGAAGAATTAACCCAGGCTTGTGAGATTTATCATACACTTAAGGATAACCAAAAAATTGATAATATTCAAGAAATATTCCAACTATTAGCAAAATCAAATATAAACAAGTTAAAAAAATTAAACCCAAGCCATAGCCATGAGTGAATCCGATAAACTTTGGAAGAAAACAAAACAAAATTTTGCTAACTGGAATCTTGAAGAAATTCCTTTTTCTGAAAGTGCTTCCAGCTTGCAGTCAAACCTAGATAAAGTTTTCACAGGTCGCACCCAGGAGTTAAGCAAGATATTTAACTTATTGCAGGGTCGTGAACGGAAGCGGATATTAGTCTATGGTCCCGTTGGGATTGGTAAAACAGCATTTATTTTAGAAGTATTGGGAGTTTTACAGCGGAACACCGAAGATACTCTCGCTACCTATATCAGTCTCCCCTTTGAAACTGATTTAGCAACCGCTGCTTTGATTGCCCTAGCTCGACATATGCCAGAGGATGAGTGGGCGCAACAACTGTTAAACAACATGGGATTGATGAGTGAATCGACTCGCAAAACCAAGACCAAGTTAGAGGGAAAATTTGCCGGGTTTGGGGGAAGCATTGAAGCGGAATCCAAACCGGTTAATGCTCCGAAGTTTCCCACCCTCACCTTTCAAGACTTATTGGAAAGGGCGCTGGAAAAGTATAGTCGTGTGGTGATTGCTATCGATGATTTAGATAAACAAGACCCAGACCGAGTGCGTCAACTATTGCACAATGCTCAAGGCATGCTCAAAGGTGATGCTTGGTTTATTTTGACTGGTCATCCTTCCGGGTTGACTCAGGAGCTTTTGATCGGTGAACGAGGATTATTTGATTTAGCCTTAGAGATTAAAGCCTTAGACCAACCCACTACTTATCAAATGTTAATTAACTATCTTGCTAGCGCCCGGATTAGAGAAACTAGTAAAGACCCAATTAATCCTGATAGCGTTTATCCCTTCACTCTAGAAACTGCTAACAATTTGTGTGAACGTTCCGAGGGGATACCCCGTTGGTTTAATCGCATTGGTAGTTATGTATTACTGAAAGCAGCGGAACTGAAAGCAGACAAGATTACACCAGACGTCTTTCAGCAAGGTTTAGAAGATGTCAGTCAACAACTGCGCATTCATGCAAAATTGAGTGCTGAAGATTATTATGTGCTTGAGTTAGTTTTAGAAAAAGGGGTGCTATCCGATGAAAACATAACCATGGATGAACTCAAGCGTATGAAAGTTCAAGAGTTTAGTCAAATTTTACCGATTTTAGATAAATTAATCCAATTTGACTTAGTGCGTCGTTTACCTACGGATAAAGCAGCGGAATATCAAGGAAATCCTTTACTTTTGCCTCCTTCAGAGCAGTCAGATGAAGAAGAATGAAGAATTTAGAATTTAGAATTTAGAATTTAGAATTTAGAATTTAGAAATGAGTAGTTACGTAGGGTGCGTTAGGGGCGGAAAGCCTCTGATTTTTGGCCTCAACGCCCGGATCGGGATAATCCGCCCCGTACGCACCACCTTTGGGGGAGCCCTCTGAGCTGACCGCTGACCGCTGACCGCTGACCGCTGACCGCTGCATGCTTACAGCTCCTACATCTATTGAGCGAGAAAACCTCCATCTACAGCTAAAAATTCTCCTGTAATAAAAGATGCTTTATCTGAACACAGAAAAACTACAGCATTGGCAACTTCTTCTTCTCTGCCTACTCGACCCATAGGATGTTTTTTAATAAACTCTTGATAGAAAGGAATAGGGAAGAAAGGACGAGCCATGTCTGTGTCAATTACACCGGGACATACGGCATTAACACGAATGTTAGACTGTGCCACCTCTAAAGCCGCTGTTTTAGTTAAGCCCAATACTGCGTGTTTACTAGCGGTATAAAGAGATATTGGTGCTAAAGCAACCAAACCTAGAATAGAAGCACAATTAACAATTGCTCCCCCTCCATGATTTAACATATAGGATAGTTCGTATTTCAGAGATAAAAATACCCCTTTAACATTGACATTAAAGACTTGGTCATAATTTTCTACTGTTTCTTCAGTAATTGGATTTCCTACAGCGAAACCAGCATTATTAAAAGCACAATCAAGATGACCATAGATTTCAACGGTTTTTTCGACTAAATTCTTAACCTGTTCTTCTTGAGTGACATCAGTTTGGATAAAAATACCTTCTCCACCTACTTTTTTGATTAAATCAACCGTTTCTTCTCCTTCTTTACTTCGACGGGCAGCAACCACAACTTTTGCACCTTCTTTGGCAAAGGCGATCGCCGTTGCTCGACCAATACCAGAACTAGCACCAGTAATTAATGCAACTTTATTTTTTAGTTCTTCCATTGTTGATATCTCAGGCAGGATAAGCGTGTCTAAAATACTATTTATAAAATACTATTATATAAGTAACAACCAAAGGAAGCAACTCAAAGTTGCAGAACAGATCAACTATGTACCATCAGAGCAAGCTTAAACCAATGAGGGGGCTAAAGATTTAGTACAAATGTTCTGCATAAGTTACATGCTCCCACAACCAAGACAGCTGAAGGCTGACAGCTGACCCAGGGGTAATAAACAATGGACAAACAAAGAAAACAAGCATACCTCAACTTGCTCCACCAACTCCTAACTTGTCCCAAGGGCAAAGAAGTCCAACTTCTTAATAGCAACCGCGAGTTAGTGGATGCGGAATTCTTACAGGTAATGGCACAATCAGCAGACTATCTGACAGCAAAGGGTCAGCAAAATGCTGCTAACTTTTTACGGCGGATCAGGAGTAAGCTTTTAAAGGGTCTGGCAATTTCAGAAACCCTTACTTCAGCTAAGGCTTCATCGGAAGATTATCAGCAATTCTTAGAGGAAGTATTGCTAGCAATCGCTAACAGCAAAGGCGACCGCGAAGTAGTCTACCAACTACTGGTAGCAAACCTAGACAAACTCGATCATAATTTTATCAATATCCTGCAAACCTGGGCAACTGCTAAACTCTCAGAAGCGGAACCAGAAACAGCAACAGAAATAGCTAATACTATCTGGGAATTCAGCACCATAATCAGCGATTTTCCACTGGGTAATCAAGCCAATAATAGGGAAATCGCCATTACCGGTTACCAAACCATGCTAACGGTTTTTACTAATCACAGTAACTCGGAAATTTGGGCAGCTATTCAAAACAACCTGGGCAATGCCTACTGTGACAGAATCCGTGGCAATCGGGCTAATAATCTCGAAAAAGCCATAGATGCATACCAAATAGCCTTGGAGGTTTATACCAAATCAGACTTCCCGGAAGATTGGGCAAGTACTCAAAACAACCTGGGCATCGCTTACTGTGAAAGAATCCGTGGAGACCGGGCTGATAATCTCGAAATTGCTATTAAAGCATTCCAACTAGCATTAGAAATTCGCACTAAACTAGACTTGCCCGAAGATTGGGCAATGACTCACTATAACCTGGGCAATGCCTACTGTGAAAGAATCCGTGGCAATCGGGCTGATAATCTCGAAGAAGCCATAGAAGTATACCAACGAGCATTAGAAGTTCGCACCAAACCAGATTTCCCCGAAGATTGGGCAAGTACTCACAACAACCTGGGCATCGCCTATAGTGACAGAATCCGTGGAGATAAAGCTGATAATCTCGAAATTGCTATTGCCCAATACCAACTAGCTTTGGAGGTTTATACCAAACGAGACTTCCCCGAAGAGTGGGCAAGGACCCTATATAACCTGGGTAATGCTTACAGCAACAGAATAGTAGGAGAGACTACAGAGAATCTGGAAAATGCGATCGCATGCTATGAAAATGCCTCAGAAATCTTTACCCGTGACGACTTTCCCGAAGATTGGGAAAACATTCAACGTCATATTGCTAGACTACTGATTGAGCTAAGAAACTGATATACCATGAACTACCCCGCCCTGTAGAGGGACGGGGTTTCAGCAGACCCGTCTGATGAGCGTGATTTTTGACGCTTCATCTTCCCTAGTTGCTTCATCGATCCAGTATGCTTACTGGTCTTTGAAGTAGAGCTAGGAAATCCACGTTTATCGAGGTCATTTCCGTACCCCGGCTGATTACCTAGTGCTGCGTTGTACATCACCATTGCGCTGGTTTTATCCCGTGAAAGCCGAAATCCGCACTGATCACAAACGTGGTAACGATTGGAGAGATTAGCCCAGTGTTTATGAATTTTTCCACACTTTGGGCAACGTTGTGATGGCTTTAATTGTTTAGTAGGCAGATAAAGTACTATCCCACCTTTTAGTTCAATTTTGTAGGACAGCATCTTGTTAAGAGACCCAAAACCAACATCAAGAATGGATTTGTTTAACCCAACTTTTTGATTTTTTCGCTTTGACCCTTTCTTGGCTTTGCGGGTCATTCCTTTCGTATTTAGCTTTTCGGTTACACCGATGTCATAACGACTAGATAAATCTGATGTAACTTTGCGATGCAGCGCGGTCTTGGGGGTTTCCCCCATGAGCGACTGCATCAAGACGTGTTGCCAGTCTTTTCGCTGATTGCCAATTTTACGCTTGATTTGAGATTCCCGTTTATTGGCTTTTTTCCAGCGACTTGATGGCTTAACTCGCTGTTTACGATTAGGAGCGCGTTTCCTGCGTTTATCTTTGCCAGCAGTTTTTAGTAATGGCTCTAAAGCACGAGTAAAACGCTGATTTTTGATTTCGTTGAACTCGGAGCCATCAAAAGTAGTAATAGCTGTCTGTGTTCCTAAGTCATAAGCCACAACCGACTCATAATTTAAGTCTGATTCAGACCCATACTTGGGTTCAGGTACATCCACTTTTACGGTGATCGACGCAAACCATTGATTCAATCGTGGCTTGTAAACAACGGTCAATGTAGTTGGCTTACCCCAATGTTTGGCTTTACCTCGCATCCTAATCTGAATCTTTAAGTCATTTAGCACTAGAGTCCCATGTTTTCCATTGCTATTAACCTTCCATCCAGAAGTACTGGGGTAAGTCCAACCAGAGTAATCCCTAATAGACTTAAATCTTGGGAACTTTCTTAATCCCTTTAAGAAGCTGTTGTAAGCTAAATCTACCCGTTTGACCGTCCCTTGTAATGAGGTACTGTAAAGACCTTTGTACTCAGGCCAACAATCTTTATATGCTGGCAAAATATTCTGTTGATCAAGGTAGCCAACACTTTTTCGATTAACCTTCCACTCATAGCGGCGGTGAGCTAGACAGGCATTATACAAAAGTTGATGTAACGAACGGGCATAAAATAGCTTATTTTTTTGCGATGCGGTTGGATACAGTCGAAATGTCTGCCTTAGCGTGACCACTTCAGTCTCACCTCCTTGTGTGCAGTCAGTCGATAGTTGCTCTAGAATCAATATAACACCGAACAACGAAGTTGACAAGGAATGCCTGAGATTATCATGAGAAAAGGTTCTCACGTAGTTTTTTCAATTCACCTGCATATTGTCTTTGTGACAAAATACCGTCGCCAGGTGTTTACAAAAATGATGTTAGATCGCATGGCTCAAGTTTTTACGAGGGTACTGGAGCCAAACAAATGTAAATTAGAAGAATTTAACGGTGAACCAGATCATGTTCACTTGATGGTAAGTTTTCATCCCGACAATAACTTGTCTGATTTGATCGCATCTCTGAAATCAGCTAGTAGTAGAATTCTCAGAAAAGAGTTCAAGGCAGAAATTAGCAAGCATTACTGGGGAGAAAAAGCCAAATTATGGCATGACTCTAAATGTATAGTTTCTTGTGGCGGAGCACCTTTAGATCAAGTCAAGCAATATATCGAAAATCAATCAGGCGGACGAATTTGAGGGGTCTATCCATCCCCATCCTTAAGAGGAATGGGGAATTTCGACCCCTCAAACTCCCCATTCGTTAAAATACCACAAGTCATGGTTCGGTCACAATGGAACAGCAACTAAGCTTGCGATTATTTGATTTTTCCTCTGCTGTCGGAAGCTTTGCAGCAAAGAGTAGTGAGGAACGAGGAGCAATTTTTACCCGACGTGAGGTTGTAGAGTTTATTCTTGACCTGACAGGTTATACCGTAGATCGCCCTTTGCCAGACTATCGGATACTTGAACCCTCGATTGGTGAAGGTGACTTTCTTGTTCCGATTGTAGAGCGACTGTTAACTGCTTATGGTGCTCATGATTCTAATCAAGTCAGACTAGTTGATAGTCTCCACAATTCTATTCGTGCAGTTGAGATCAATCCTCAAAGCTTTGAAAATACCAGAATTAAACTTTTAAGGTTACTCCAGCACCATGGAATTAATCAAGATGACGCCTATCAATTGCTAACATCCTGGCTGATTGAAGGTGACTTCCTACTTGTAGATTTACCAGGTTCATTTACTCATGCAGTTGGCAATCCGCCTTATGTTCGGCAAGAGCTGATTCCGGATATTCTCTTGGCCGAGTATCGAGCCAGATATAACACTATATATGATCGAGCAGATTTATATGTCCCTTTTATTGAACGTGCCCTAAGTAGTTTGGAACCTGGAGGGGTTTTAGGTTTTATTTGTGCCAATCAATGGCTAAAGAATAAATACGGTAAGCTACTACGAGCAATGGTTTCTGATCATTATCATCTTGCTTACTATATTGATATGGTCGATACTCAAGCGTTTCGCACTGAAGTTAGTGCTTATCCTGCCATTACAGTCATCAAGTGCCAAAAATCCGAAGTTGTTCGAGTTGCTCATCGACCATTAGTTGAATACAACACACTTAAGAAACTAGCACAAAATTTTTGTGCTGACTCTATTTCACCGGAAAGTGGTATCATCGAGCTTAGGGGTGTCACAAATGGTTCAAAACCATGGATTCTAGATTCTGTTAAAGAACTTATGGTGGTTCGTCGCCTGGAAGAAGACTTTCCTAGTTTAGAAGACGTTGGTTGTAAGGTAGGCATTGGTGTAGCGACCGGAGCAGATAAAGTTTACATTGGGCCCTTTGAAAAACTGGAGGTTGAACCCGATAGAAAATTGCCTTTAGTCAAGACACAAGATATTAAAACTGGTATTATCAAGTGGGGTGGCCTTGGTGTTATCAACCCATTTCACGACAATGGTTCTTTAGTTGAACTTGAAAATTATCCCAAGCTGGCAAGTTACCTTGCCCAACATTCCGATACAATTTTGAAACGGAACTGTGCCAAGAAAAATCCCAAGAATTGGTACAGAACAATTGATAGAATTTATCCCAGCCTGACCGCTTACCCTAAACTGCTAATTCCTGATATTAAATCCAAAGCACATATTGTCTATGAAGATGGAAAATTATACCCCCATCATAACCTTTATTTCATTACTTCACAAGAGTGGGACTTAAAGGCACTTCAAACAGTTCTCAAATCAGGTATAGCTAAACTATTTGTATCTATTTACTCAACTCAGCTCAGGGGAGGGTATCTTCGCTTTCAAGCACAATACTTGCGGCGAATCAGACTTCCTCAGTGGCAAAGTATTTCAGAGAATCTTCAAAGAATGCTAATAGAAGCAGCAAACACAGGAGATCTTAACCTTGGAAACTATGCAGTGTCTGAAATTTATGGATTGACACCAAAGGAGCGAGCTGTGATTAGAGATAACCAGATCTAAATAAGCAATGAGTATCCTATGCTATAATATATAAAAACCATTACAAGATTTTTCATAAATTAATATGTCAGTTACTTGGTCAAATTGGAGGGGTAATGTTTCTTGCAACCCCAAAAGTATTGTCGAGCCGTCTTCTAACGAAGATCTCAGGAAAGTTCTTGCCATGGCTCGAACCGAAAGGATGAAAGTTAAGGTTGTTGGTTCGGGACACTCATGGTCAGAAGCTGCATGCACCGATGGTGTTCTTGTATCCTTGAAGCGACTAAACCGAGTAATCGAGCTAGACCGAGAACGGGGCACCGTTACTGTCGAGCCAGGAATAACACTAAACAGCTTGAATCAATACCTAGACCAACACGGCATGGCCTTGGAAAACCTGGGAGCAATTACAAAGCAGACTATTTCTGGTGCCATAGCAATGGCTACCCATGGAACAGGAGACAAGAATGGCTCACTGGCCAGTGCAGTGGTCGAGCTGGAGCTAATGAAAGCATCCGGGGAAGTTGTCCGCTACCAACAAGATAATCCCACATTTTATGGAGTATGTGTCAACTTGGGTGCCCTTGGTATTATTACTAGATTAACGCTTCGTTGTGTACCTACATTCTTCTTGCGAGATGTTCAACAACCGATGTTAACTTCCGTGCTCAGAAAAGAAATAGACACACTAGTTAAAGAAAACGATCATTTCCAATTCTTTGAATTTCCCCACACCTCACGCTCCTATTGGTTTAAGTTTAATAAAATGGATGAGCCGGTTACTCCCATGCCATTCTGGAGACAATTCCTAGACGACCTATCTAGAACTATATCTAGATCCGGCAATGGAATCGGTGACTGGATTACCAGAAATTTTCCTGCTCTAATTCCTATCATCTTTAGAGTAGCTTTTTTTACTAATCTACGGGGATTAAACCGTTGGGATAAGAGCTTTAAGATCCTCGCCTTTGAGAATATTAATTTCACCTATTCCGAGTTGGAGTATGCCATACCAAGGTCAGCTACAATCAAAGCTCTGGAGCAAATTCACGAGATGATAAAAAAACAGGGATTTAGGATAAACCTACCAATATCAGTTCGATTTGCTAGTTCCGAAGAGCATTGGTTAAGCCCACTGTATCAAAGAGAGTCTGCTTATATTAGCCTTAACTTATCAGGGTCAGATTTTAAGGTGATTGAAAACTATCACCGGGAAGCCGAAAAGATATTATTAGAGTATGGTGGCCGTCCCAACTGGGGCAAGCACTTTTATTCCAATCGGGAATATCTTCGCTCACAATACCCACGTTGGGATGACTTCGCTCTGCTTATGAAAGAATTTGATCCTGATCGACTTTTTTCTAACCCCTTCCTCGACCGCCTCTTCCCTTTTGATGTATGATTGGCTCAAATCGGTTGGGAGTTCGTTTCACAGCCGGGGTTTCTTCCATACTCTCTAATATCATTTCGGGATAATTACCCTTAATAAAAATGTAAGCATTCAGCCGTCAGCTATCAGCTTTCAGCTGTCAGCTTTCAGCTTATCGGCTACGCGCATATGCTTACAAAATCTCGAACTATTAAATTCTCCCGTTTGAGGTTGATCTTAAGCTGACGGCT